>JBILJL010000003.1:0-35388 GCA_044377255.1 Bacteroidia bacterium | reverse complement strand
CTTCACAACCTGTTAGTCAAACAAAATGTAATGGTGATTCAGTAATTTTCACTACAACAGCAACTGGTACAGGTTTATCTTACCAATGGCAACAAAATACAGGAGGTGGCTTTACCAATATTACCGGAGCTACAACAGCAACTTTAGTTGTAAACGGATTAAATGCTTCATTTAACGGAAGAATGTATCGTTGTACAATTACCAATTTAAGCGGTACTGCTAATACCAATTCTGCTACTTTAACCATGGGTGTTCAAACCAATATTACCACGCAGCCAGTCAATGGTTCGGGTTGTTTAGGTGATAACGTAACATTTACTGCAGCTGCAACTGGATCTAATTTAACCTACCAGTGGGAAGAAAGTACAGGAGGAGCATACAGTACAATTTCTGGGGCTGTTTCTGCTAACTTGATTCAAACTAATATACAAGTAGCTAGCAATGGCAACAAATATAGATTGTTAATATCTGGTACTTGTGGAAATAGAACATCAGATACAGCTATGTTAACTGTAAGTGGTCCTATTACCATTACTAGTCAGCCTGCACCAACTTCTGTTAGCACTTGTGCTGGGTCAACTGTAGTGTTAAGTATGGCTGCAACAGGCGCAACAACCTTCCAATGGCAAATTGATTTAGGTAGTGGTTATTCAAATATTGCAGGTGCAACTACTAGTACTTTAACTATATCAAGTGTTCCTGCAAGTTACAATGGTGGCAATATCCGTTGTGCACTTACAAATGCTTGTAATGTTGCATTTACTAACCTTGTTCCTATGGTGGTTCAAACACCTGGTTTATGGAGTGGTATTACAAGTTCAAGTTGGACTACTACCAGCAACTGGGGATGTTCTGCATTACCTACTTCTGCTGTAGATGTGGTTATTCCTGCAACTGCCTTTAATATGCCAGTATTGGCTGGATCGGCAAACATGAAAGGTTTATCTGTAAATTCTGGAGCAACCTTAACCATGTCTTCTTCAGCTTCTGCTTTAAATATCTATGGTGATTTAACCAACAATGGAACTATAAGTGGAACAACTGGTTGGATTAATATGATGGGAACTACTCAGCAATCAATTAACGGAGGTTCTTACAACAAAGTATCAGTTAACAATACTACTGGTGTTAAATTAACAGGAGCACTTACTGTTGTTGATACTTTACAATTAACCAATGGTAAAGTAGAATTGGGTGTAAATGATTTAAACATTGGTAATACAGGTAGAATTTTAGGTGTTACCTCTACCAATTACATTGTAACCAACGACCTTGGAAGTTTAGTTATTGGAAACATTGGTGTGGCTGGTAGAACAGGTGCAGTTGTATTCCCTATTGGAACTTTAACTAATTATAACCCTATTAGCTTAACCAATACAGGAACTGCTGATCAATATTCATCTCGTGTAATTGTAGGTGCTTTCCCAACTTATACTGGAAATGTTCCAAGTGGTGCTGCGGTAAGTTCAAATGCAGTTGCTGCAAATTGGATAGTTAGCGAATCTGTAAACGGTGGATCTAACTTAAGTGTAACCTTACAATGGAATGGCACACAAGAATTAAGCGGCTTTACCCGTGGATCATCTTATGTAGCTAGATATATGGCCAATGGTTGGAACAATTTTGCAGCAGGTGCGGCAGTTGGTACCGATCCTTATACCAGAACAATTGGTGGTCTTACTATATTAAACCCTATGGGAGTTGGTTCAAACGGAACTTTACCAGTAAGCTGGTTGTCGTTAACAGCTTCTGTAAGCGGTAAAGATGCGGTAATTGATTGGGCTACTGGATCTGAAGTGAACAACAAAGGATTTGAAGTAGAGCGCTCATTTAACGGAAACGAATTTGAGGTAGTTGGTTTTGTAAAAGGTGCTGGTAACTCAGCCTCGGTTCAAACCTACTCATTTGTTGATGCTAAGGTTCTTTCATTCAATAGCAATGGCGATGTTTATTACCGCTTGAAGCAAATTGACAGAGATGGCAATTTTGAATATAGCAAAGTGGTTATGTTAACTGCTACAGAAAATGATGATATCACACTTTATCCTAATCCTTTCAACAATGAAGCTGGTATTTTTGTAAGTTCATTACAAGACACTAAGGTTTTAATTGAAGTTAAAGATTTAATGGGACGTACCATCTTCACTACCGAGAAAGAAGTAAACAAAGGAAACCAATATATTTCTATTGATAATTTGGCTAATCTTTCAAATGGCATGTACTTGGTACAAGTTAATATGAATGGTGAATTGAAGAGCTTTAAAGTTCAGAAAACAAACTAATCAGGATTTAAATACGAGAAAGGCCCCATCAGTTAGCTGATGGGGCCTTTTTTTGTTTGAGATTTTTTGGTTGAAGGTAAGAATGGGACTAACTTGTGTTTAGCAGTTAATAGGCCATTTAACCGCCGATTTTTATCATGCTCCTGTTAGAGATGGCCTGAGGGTCAATTTGATGGTAATCGCCTTCAAATTGGCCTCCTAGGGCTTTAGCTTTGTTGTTTAGGCAAAGTTTAATGAGTGGAGTAAGGTTTTCGCCTGCTCTTAACGCTTCCAATAGGCCAACTTCTCCTTTTGAAAAAAGGCAGTTTTTCATTTTGCCATCAGCTGTTAGTCGCAGCCTATTGCAGCTACCACAGAAGGGAGCCGTCATGGTACTTATAACTGCAAAGGTTCCTTTATGACCAATAACTTGGTATTTTTTGGCGGTTTCGTTGGGCTCTTCACGCAGTTTTGCGTATTGGTATTTCGAAGATGCAAGTGTTAAAATTTCTTGGAATGTAAACACTTTTTCATTGTCCCATTGATTGCCTGTAAAAGGCATAAACTCAATAAACCTCACATGAATGGGCAAGTCTTTGGTCCAATCTATGAAGTTGAGTACTTCATTGTCGTTGAAGCCACGCATTACCACCATGTTTAACTTCACATGAAAACCATGGTTGATGAGTAAGTTAATATTATTGAGTACTTGTGTGAATTGGTTACGCTTTGTTATTTGGTGAAATTTTGTGGCATCTAATGTATCTAAACTCACGTTTATGGAACGCATTTTTGCGGCTTTAAAAACGTCAATGAATTCATGAATTCGCGAACCGTTTGTAGTGAGTGTAAGTTTTACAGGAAGTTTTGAAAGGGCAAGAATTATATCGGCCGCATCTTTTCTTGCCAATGGTTCGCCGCCGGTAAGCCTAATTTTTTTGATTCCTAGATTTACAAATTGGGTAGCAATGCCAACAATTTCATCCAACAGCATTAAATGGCTGTTTGGCATAAATTGTGCGTCTTCATCAGGTATGCAATATTGGCACCTAAAATTACACACATCGGTGAGTGAAATTCTCAGGTAATCATGAATACGGTTGAAATTATCTTGAAGCATTAAATTTGTTGGTTAGGGTTATTGCACAAAAACTACCCTATTTTACAAAGGTAATTAATTAATCACTTTACCCATATAACTGCTTAATTTAGAAGATTAGCAATTCAGATACTATAATATAATGCAAAGTTGCTGTTTTGATTATTGGGGCATTTAGCGCATCATTGCATTTTAATTAGCTAATATTTTTAATGCTTACCTCCAATCACAGCCGTTTAATTTTGTTACTTTTTTGTTTTTGGTTCGAACCAAACTTTGCACAAAGTGACTGGAAGGAAGTAAGAAATGAACAGCAAATAAAAGTTTATACCAGAACGGTAAAAGGTTACGATATCAAAGAGCTTAAGATTATTGCAAATTTTGATGCCAGTGCGCAATCTTTTGTTGCTTTGCTACTAGATGTTGCCTCACAACCAAAATACTTGTTTGCGTGCAAGCATACGGAGTTGGTTCAGGCCAAAAGCAAACAGGAGCAAATCTATTACCAACAAGTAAATATGCCTTGGCCGTTAAGTGATAGAGATGGCTATTTTCAGCAAATTTCATACTCAAATCAAGTCAACAAAGCCATTGTTTTTGAAACCAAAGCGGTTGGTCATTTATATCCAATCAAGAATGAATATGTGCGCATTCCGGTTTTAAAAGCTACGTGGACCATACAAGCAACTTCGGCCAAAAGCATCATTGGAGAATACCAGGTGGTTATTGATCCAGGTGGTGAGGTGCCTGCTTGGTTAATTAATTTGTTTATTGATAAAGCGCCATTTGAAACAGTGCTTAACATGCGTAAATTACTGGCAACTGGAAAATATAATTAGACCTAAGTTGGGTATAATTTGGTTGATACCCGACTGATATTTTTGATTTTTAGTAAATTTATTTATTTTCACCAAAAACTATATTTTGAAAATCATAGGCATTACAGGCACACTTGGCGCAGGAAAAGGAACCATTGTAGATTATTTAGTTGCTAAACACGGGTTTACACATTTTTCAGTACGTGGTTACTTAATGGCAATCATAAAAGCAAAAGGCTTAGAAGTTAATCGCGATAGTTTAACCCATACTGCAAATGAATTAAGAGCTAATAATAGTCCGAGTTTTATTGCTGAAGAATTATTTAAGGAAGCAGAAAAATCGGGTGCCAATTGTATCATTGAAAGCATTAGAACACCAGGCGAAGTAAGTGCATTAAAGGCCAAAGGTGGCTTTAAACTACTTTCGGTAGATACCGATAGGCGAATTAGGTATGATCGGATTTTAATGCGAGGATCGGAAACAGATCATATTTCATTTGAAACATTTGCTGCAAATGAAGAAAGAGAAATGAATTCGATTGATCCGAACAAACAAAATCTAAGTGCTTGCATGAGCCAAGCAGATTATCATTTTACCAATAACGGTACCTTTGAAGAATTGTATCAACAACTAGATCAAATAATAAACGATGAACCAAGCAACAGAAACTAAATATGTTCGTCCGAGTTGGGATGCGTATTTTATGGAGGTAATGGAAGCCATTAGCAAACGCGCAACTTGCGGTCGTGGACGAAGTGGATGTGTGATTGCACGCGAGAACCAATTATTGGTTACAGGCTATGTTGGGTCGCCAATAGGTTTGCCTCATTGCGATGAGGTTGGTCACCAAATGAAGAAAATGATTCATGAAGATGATAGTATTACCGAGCATTGTGTGCGTACCGTACATGCCGAACAAAATGCCATTTGCCAGGCAGCAAAGAATGGGGTTTCATTAGATGGTTCAACGCTTTATTGCCGCATGACGCCTTGCCGAGTTTGCGCCATGTTGATTATTAATTGTGGTATCAAAAGAGTTGTTTGTGAACGCAAGTACCATGCGGGAGGGGAGAGTGAAAGCATGTTGCAACAAGCAGGTGTGAGTTTGGAGTTTTTTCACGATGAGGTGCAATCTTATGAAAAGGTAAAATAGGTTGATGAAATTTTATATTTGCTTGTAAGTATACTACAACACTACTACAAACCACATTACTTAGGCCATTTGAGCTTGCATTTGCTTTCTTTGTGTATTAAATAAAAACGATGGGTTTGAAAGTTGAAGTACAAGGAAGATTTCTGTTAGTTGTATGTTTTATAATTATTTGCCTAAAAGTATCTAGTCAGGTTGTTCCAATTGGATCTGGGAGCTATACCACACAATTACCGCCAGCAGATGCCGCAGGAAGAAACAATAAGCCTGCTGGAACTCCCAGAGTTTCTGCCTTGGCAGCAAGCAAAGCCATTCCAACTAATGATTGGTGGACAGGCTTATTGAGTAGCAATAATGCAAACCTGTATAACTATCCTTTGTCGATGAAAGCAATTTCAACAGGATTGGTTATTAGTTATACTTTTTTGGGTAATGGCGCTTTGGATTCAAGGCAACCTATGGGACCAGAGCAACCTATTTTAGTTGGTTTAACGGGCTTAAATGTAACTTATCCAACCGTTTCTAATCATTCAGATTGGTTGGTTCAAACCGCTTGGAATAATGGTACCCAGCAATTGCAAGCCACCATGGGAACAGGAATGCCTTTTGTATATTTTACCAAGGCTATTAACAACGAAGCAAGTATTACGGTTAACATTGGTACGGTTAGTATTCAAAATGAAATGCTGCTAATTACCAATTCTTTGAGTGGTTCTAATTTTGCGGTATACGGCCCTGTTGGCGCTATTTGGAATAAAACGGGTAATACCTACACCTCTTCCTTAGCAGGTAAAAATTATTTTTCTGCAGCTATGTTGCCGCAAGGAGCTGCCGCTCAAAGCACAGCAAATTTATTTAAGCAATACGCTTATGTATTTCCAATTAATAGCACTGCCAGTTATAATTATAACCAAGAAATAGCATTGGTTCAAACCAACTTTAACTTGACTACAGAGGTAAAGGAAGGACTATCAACAGAGGCACTTTTGGGTTTGTTGCCGCACCAATGGGCTCACCTTAGTTTAAGTTCACCAAAGCCTGGAACCTTGAGCTATCAAAGTGCGAGAGGAGCATTAAAAATGTTGGTAGGTAATAGCTTTGTTGTTGAAAATAAATTCAATGGCGTATTGCCTACATTGCCAAATTTAGCAAAATACAGTAGTGGTTTTGATCCCAGTGCCTTGCAATTGAAAGTTGATTTGTTAAAGAATCCTGCATTAGATACTTGGACTGATTCTTATAATGAGGGATTGGCCATGAACAGGTTGATGCAAGTTGCTAGAATTGCTGCACAAACAGGTAATTTTGAAACCAAGGATAAAATTGTAGCAACAGTAAAAGCACGATTGGAAGATTGGTTAAAAGTTGAGAATGGTGAGAATGCTTTTTTGTTTTATTATAATATTCCTTGGACTACTTTGATAGGTTTTCCTGCAGGATATTCTTCGGATGCAAATATAAACGACCATCATTTTCATTATGGCAATTTTATTCTTACGGCTGCGGCAATTGAAGAGTTTGAGCCCGGTTGGGCCGCTAGCTGGGGGCCAATGGTAACCATGATGATTAGGGATGCAGCTAATTGGGATAGGTCGGACAATATGTTTCCGTATTTGAGAAATTTTAGTCCTTATGCAGGCCATAGTTTTGCCTCTGGCTTGCTCAACAATGAACCTCATGGCAACAACCAAGAGTCGTCATCGGAGGCAATGAATTTTAATGCATCACTGATTCAGTGGGGTCAGATTACAGGGAATAAAGCCATAAGAGATTTGGGAATCTATCTTTATACAACAGAGCAAACAGCTATAGATGAGTATTATTTTAATAAGAGCAAAAGGAATTTTTCTTCAAATTATTCTCAGATAATGTGCTCTAGGGTTTGGAACAACGGTTATGATAGGGGAACTTTTTGGACCAATGATATTGCAGCTATGTATGGCATTGAACTGTTTCCATTAACAGGCTCTTCCTTTTATTTGGCGCATGATACCACCTATGTGCGCACACTTTGGAACGACATGAAGCTTAAAACAGGAGTAAGCACAAATACCCCAAATGATAACTTGTGGTTTGAAATATATTGGAGCTATTTAGCCATGATAGATCCAGAAACTGCAATCAAACTCTATAATAATTATACCAATTATAAACCTAAAGGTGGATGCAGTGATGCACAAACTTATCATTGGTTACATACGTTTAATAGTATAGGTTATCCAGATGCTTCGGTAACTGCAAACTACCCAATAGCTGCGGTGTTTAACAAGAAGGGTGTAAAAACCTATGTGGCAAAAAATTATGGAACTGTGCCATTAATAGTCAATTTTTCAGATGGCTTTACTTTAACTGTTTTGCCAGGTATGTTGGGAACTAATAGAGAGGTAACTATTAATGCAAGAATTACTGCCTTGCAAAAAAAGTTGAAGGCACAAGAAAGTGCCTATTTAAATGCAGCAGTATTGCAAGGTATAGCTAGTAAGGTTGAGTTTTATGATGGACTTACTTTGTTGAGAACAATTACCAAAGCGCCATTTCAAATTATTACTCCTTCATTGAATGTTGGCATCCATCGTTTTTATGTAAAAGCATATGCCGATACTGGCTATTCTTTTAGTAATGTAGAAGAAGCAATAGTTGGGTCGCAGCTGCCATATTTGAACAAAATTGTAACAATTCCCACTCAAAGTATAGAGGCAGGTAATTATGATTATTTTGAGGGTGGTATAGGGCAAGGTGTATCCTATTTTGATAACTCCATAACCAATCAAGTAGGTAATTTTAGGAGTCCAGAATATGTTGATGCAGGCTTGTTTGGAAGTGAAGGCAATATAGTGGAATTTATAGAAAAGGGAGAGTGGCTGAGTTATTCAGTTAATATTGAAAAATCTGGCATTTATGGATTGAATTTTAGGTACAGTTCTGGTTTAGCTGGCGGCGGCGGACCATTTAGTATTGCCATGGACACTACCACTATTGCATCAAATATTAGGATAAATAGTACTTCAAATAATTGGAAAATTTATGCCAATAAGAAAGTAGATAGTATTCAATTGCCGGCAGGTAACCATATTTTAAAATTAAAGTTTGATGAAGCAGGGTTTAATTTAGGCCGATTAACTTTTAACCTCATTAGCACTACTGGAAATGTTGAATTAAACGCTATGCCCATTGTTATTTTCCCAAATCCTGCAACAGATAAATTAACCATTAGAACTGATAGAAATGAGTTGCTATCAGTAAAAGTGTATAATTTAAGTGGATTGGAAATGATCCATCAAAATATTGAAACAGGAAGAGCTAATGAGTTAGCAATTCTAGAATTGAAAACAGGATTATATCTACTAGCTATAACCAGAGAAGATGGAAGTGTGAGCTATAAACGTTTCCTGAAAAATTAATTCAGTTTAATTGCTACACAACCGTTTGCGGTAACTTTAACCATGTTTTGCCACACCTTATTTTCGGCACTAACTGCATAATAAGAGTAAGTGCCAGGACAAATTTCTGCAGTTACAGCGCCAGGGCTGCCACAATTAGGAATGCCATCAAAAGGGTTGCTTAGTGTGCCTACAAAGGCACCATTTAAACTTATGGTTATTGGCGATTTGTAACTAGCGCTATCTGTATAAAACACTACACTTCCTGGGGTACAAACACTGATGTCTTCTGTAGCAAAATCAGAATAGGTTTCATTTTTATCGTAAGCATCAAGTCGTACATTGAAGATGCCATTAAAATTAAAGGTATACGACACAGAGTTGCTAGATGCAGTGGTGCCATCAGGAAAGGTCCATTTAATGTGGTGTGCATTTTGCGAAGTATTGGTAAAGGTTACAAACTCTCCAATGGTGGGGTTTCTGTTCGAAACGCTGAAGCTTGCAACAGGATCTGTATCGGCTTTTTTGCATCCAAATGGTATGATGAAAACTGTAATTAACAGAAGGAATAAGGCTTTATTCATAATTATTGTTCTATAGTTTAAATTGAAGGCAATTGTATCATAA
The DNA here is from genome assembly GCA_044377255.1 of Bacteroidia bacterium. Lineage (GTDB taxonomy): Bacteria > Bacteroidota > Bacteroidia > UKL13-3 > UKL13-3 > B1. Next base: position 26,052 of record JBILJL010000003.1, on the reverse strand, counting down.
CCAACAAACATGCCAAAATTAAACAAAATTTCGACCGAACTACAAATAAAACCTCATTTCCTCTTTTTTCGGTTTGAACCAAAATGCCTTCCTACAGCTGAGCTTATTTATCAGCTGCCCTTTTACCCTTCAATACCCATTCGACAATGTGATGTTTCATTTTGATTTTGGTAATGGGTTATTTATAGGTAAGAAAATAATAGCCCGGGTCCTTTAGGCCCGGGATTATTATGGTGCATCCATAAATTTAGGAGGTGGCCTTTAGGCCATTTACAGAGCAGTGTTTTCCTTCTGTGTACTTGATACAGATAAAGCACAAACAGATATAAAATTAAATGAGGTCCATGTATTGCCTGAATGGTTAACTGCTCCAATTCTTACTAATTCATAATGAAAGGATTTAAAATAAATAGCATTGAAACTTTATGTAGTTTTATTAAAGCTGAAAAACCAGAATTAAAAAAGGTCAATGAGTTGATATGGCATTTAGGAATTAAGGCAATAATTTTAGATGAAGCAGAGCCAGAAAAGTATTGCAGCTTATTAGTTGACTATTGGCAAAAGTGGAAGCATACTAAAGAAAGACCTATATTTATTGGACTTGAACTTTGATGTTAGGCACACTAAAAGGAGGATAAGAAGGAAAAAATTTCAGTATAGTTTCAGCATTAAAAACAAAAAAGCCCTAAATAACTTAATATTCAGGGCTTTATAATTTTTGTTTGTGGTGTGGGAGGGTTTCGAACCCCCGACACAAAGATTTTCAGTCTTTTGCTCTACCAACTGAGCTACCGCACCGTTTCACTTTTGCCTAAACTGGAGTGAATTGTTCCTTAAATATGGGCTTTCACCTATTTCTAAGGAGTGCAAAAGTAAGGTTTCCTTTCATTTTTGCAAAGTTTTTTTGAAATTGCATGCGTTTTAGGTTAAATAGTGTGGGAATTAGGTCCTTTGATTTTTTTCGGCCTAGAATTTTTGAAAGTGATTCTTGCTATTTCTGCTATTTTAATATTGTTGGAAAAGGCGCTTTTGGGTTCAAACCGAATTTTCATTAAATTACACGTTATCAATTTTTTACATTTTTATGTAGTAGTGTTGTAGTAGTTTTTTGATTTTGAATTATTATTGGTGATAGTGATGAAGGGCTATTAAAAATAGGCTTAGATTATCTTTAGTTTATTTTTACATCAACAAATCAAAATACAATGAAAATTTTTACAACAATCAAGGTTTTTTTCCTGATGATGCTACTAAACGTAGCGGTTCAGGCTCAAAACAATGTCACCTTTAAGGTAGACATGTCCAATTATGTTGGATTAAATGATACCGTTTATGTGAATGGTACTTGGAATTCGTGGTGCGGTAGGTGTAACCCTATGGTGAAACAAGGAACTACTAATGTTTGGCAGGTAACTTTACCAATTCCTGTTGGTGCTCAGGAATATAAGTTTACTGTTGGTGGATGGAACGCGCAAGAAGCATTGGCTTCTTCTTTGCCTTGCACTGTAACCAATGGTGGATTTACCAATAGGTCGTTGAATGTTACTGCGGCAACTATTTTACCAGTGGTTTGCTGGAATTCATGCTCAGCTTGTACTAGCTTATTGCCAATGAATTTGCCGGTTAATTTTGATAGTACAAACGTTGATTATGTATTGCAAGATTTTGGTGGCAACGCAAGTTTGGTGTTTACCGACCCTGTGGTTTCTACCAATAAAGTAGCTAAGGTAACAAAATCTAATACAGCAGAGTTATGGGCTGGTACAACTGTTGGACCAGCTAGTGGATTTGTAAGTGCTATTCCTTTTGCTGCAAATGCTACCAAAATGACCATGCGTGTTTATTCACCTGATAGTGGTATTGCTATTCGTTTAAAAGCCGAAGATCCTAATGATGGAGGTAAAAGTGTAGAAACGGAAGCCCGCACAACAGCTGCCAATACTTGGCAAACTTTAGAGTTTAATTTTGCCAATCAAGCTTCAGGAACTGCTCCAATTAATTACACTTATACCTATAAGAAAGTTTCTGCATTCTTTAATTTTGGTGTTACTGGTGCAACTGCCGGTACAAAAGTGTATTATTTTGATGATTTAAGATTTGTACCTGCAAGTGGTCCAATTTTGGCTCAGGTAAAATTACCTATTAACTACGATTCTACCAATGTGAATTACACCATGACTGATTTTGGCGGAACTACTAGTAGTGTTGTTGCTGATCCAACAAATGCTACAAATAAAGTGGCAAAGGTAATCAAATCAAATACAGCCGAAACATGGGCTGGAACAACTATGAGCACAGCTACAGGCTTGGCAGAGGCAATTCCATTTACTTCAACTAATGCTAAAATTAAAATGATGGTTTATTCACCTGATAGTGGCATTGCTGTTCGTTTAAAAGCTGAAGATCCTACAGATCCAACTAAAAGTGTGGAGACAGAAGCGCGCACAACTGTTGCCAATGCGTGGCATGAATTAGAATTTAATTTTGCTAATCAAGCTACAGGAACCGCGCCAATCAATTATGGTTATACCTATAAGATGTTGTCTGTGTTCTTTAATTTTGGTGTTACGGGTGCAACTGCAGGTACCAAAACATATCATTTCGACAATATTCTCTATGCAGGAACAACACCTCCCGTAATGGCTCAGGTTAAATTGCCAATTACTTTTGATTCAGCTAATGTAAACTATACCATGATTGATTTTGGTGGCAATGCTAGCAGTGTTGTAGCTGATCCAAACAATGCAGCTAATAAAGTAGCTAAAGTAATTAAAAACAATACTGCTGAGTTATGGGCTGGAACTACCATGAGCACTGGAGCTGGTTTAGCAGAAGTAATTCCCTTTTCTGCCTCTTCAAATAAAATACGTGTAAGAGTGTTTTCACCAGATACAGGCATTGTTGTAAAATTGAAAGCTGAAGTACCTACAGATAATACCAAGAGCGTAGAAACAGACACCAAAACTACTGTGGCAAACGCATGGCAGGTGATTGAATTTGATTTTTCAAAACAATCTAGTGGTACTGTTCCAATCAATTATACCTACCAATACAAAATGCTTTCTATTTTCTTTAACTTTGGCGTTACAGGTGCAACTGCTGGCAATAAAACCTACTATTTTGATGATGTAATGATGGCTGGTGGTATTACGCCTCCGCCACCTACAAAGGTGAATGTGAAGTTTACTGTTGATACCAAAAACATTCCAATGAATGCGGGTGATACAGTTACTTTAAATGGAACTTTCAATGGTTGGTGTGGCGCTTGTACCAAAATGACCAATATAGTTGGAACCAAAATTTGGACTACCACCATTGCTTTAGATACAGCTATGGAATATGAATATAAGTATGCCATTGGTAACTGGGTTTCGCAAGAGAACTTAGCTCCTTCATTAACTTGTACTAAAACTACTAGTGGTTTTACCAATAGGATTTATAAAACTACTAAAGTAAACGATTCTATTCCTATGGTTTGTTGGGAAACTTGTAATGCATGTAGCAGTGGCGGACCAACAAAAACCAATTTAACCTTTAGAGTGGATATGTCGAAATATAATATGAATGCTGGTGACACAGTTACTCTAAATGGTACCTTCAACAACTGGTGTGGCAAATGTACCCCAATGACTAAATTGGGAACTAGCAATATTTGGGCAGCTACTGTATTATTAGATAAGGACACCACATATGATTTTAAATATTCAATTGGTAACTGGGTTTCACAAGAAATTTTGAAGGAAGGTCTGCCTTGTACAACTACCAAATCTGGCTTTACCAATCGTACTATCAAGGTTTCTAAAACCAATGATACCATGCCGGTAGTATGTTGGGAAAGCTGTGTAAGTTGCGCAAATACTGCACCTAAGGCAAAGGTTACCTTTAAGGTAAACATGAAAAATTATGTAGGAGACCTTTCTAAAGGAGTTACTTTAAATGGTTCATTTAATGGTTGGTGCGGTGCTTGTACACCAATGACTTTAATTGGTTCAAACATTTATGGCGTTACCTTGAGTTTAGATACTGGTGCTTATGAATTTAAGTATACAATTGGTAATTGGGACGATCAAGAGTCGTTTAGTCCTTCTGATTTGTGTACCAAAACTACAGGAACTTTTACCAATCGTTATATGGTAGTATCTGATACAGCTGCAAAAACCATTGGTGCTTATTGCTGGAACACCTGTACCATTTGTGATGCAGTTGGATTAGCTAATCAGGTTTTGAATTCAGTAAAAATGTATCCTAACCCAGCAACTGATAATTTGTATATAGATTTTGGACAAAGCATTAAGGCTAATTCAAAAGTAAGTGTATACAATGTAGTGGGTTCATTGATGATGGAAAAAGCCAATACTGAAGCCAACGCAATTAACGGTTTGAACCTAGATGTTCAAGCGTTAACTCCAGGCATTTATTTGGTAAAAATTGAGTTGGATCAAGCCGTAAAAACCTACAAGTTGTTGGTTGAATAAGTTCTGATTTGTTTGTAATTGAGAAGAGAGGCCTCGCTAATTTAGCGGGGCTTTTCTTTTATATTTTACTTAAGTACTCAGTAAGGTTGGCTCCATTATCTAGCCCCATCTTTTTTCTTAAGCGATACCTGCTTATCTCAACTCCACGCACAGAGATGTTTAGAATAGTTGCAATTTCTTTTGTTGAAAGATTCATACGCAGGTAGGCGCACATTTTGATGTCGTTTGCAGTAAATACAGGAAAACGCGCTTTTAAAATAAGTGTAAATCTATCATGAATATTATTAAAATAGAGTTCAAATTTTTCCCAATCTCTGTCAATGATGGTATCTTTTTCAATGTTTTTGATGAGATCGCTTATCTCAGGTTTAATTTTAGGATCATTGCTAATACTTGAAATGTGTTTAAGCTTATCCTTGATGCTTAATAACATTTCACTTTTTTGAACAATATGCATGGTTGAGGACGCTAATTCTCTGCCTTGGTGTTCAATTTCTTGCTGTAATTGTTGGTTTTTTAGTTCTATCAGCTCTTTGTCTTTTTGATCCTTTTCTTGTTTGAGCGATTCTGTTTGCTGCTTAAACAAGGTGTCTTTTTCGGCAATAATGCGGATAGCTTTTTTTCTTACCAACATTTGCGGGAAGAAACCAATGAGTAATACTATAATAATACCTATAAAGGAATAAATAAACTTGGCAACTTTGGTCCAGTACCAAGGAGCAGGAATGTGAATTTTTATAATGGTTTCGGGTCCTTCTATACCAAGGCATTTGGCTTTGATATGAAAAGAGTAGTCTCCAAAAGATAAACGGCTAAACTCTCTGTTAGTGGAGCTTTTGTAGGGCGACCAATCTTTCTCCCAACCCTCTAAATAACTTGAAAACGATAAGTCGTTAAAAAAATTTGCATTGGTTGAACTGTACGAGAATTCTATAGAGCGGTCGTTTATTTCTACGGTGTTGCTTTGCGGTCCAAGGTATTTAAAGTAAACAGAATCCAGTTGTTCAAGAGAATGAATTGCTGTAATTAAAGTTTGCGGTTGAACAGGTTTGAATTTGCCAATTTGGTTCAAATTAAATTGCTCAAAGCCAGATTCCACACCAAGGAAAACATTTCCATTCCCACATTCATGTAGGAAATCGAATCCTCCCACAAGGTTTTGGTCTAGTTTAGGAAGCAACACTTTAGAGAAAGAATATTCTACCCCATCATAAATAGGTTTAATAAAACCAATTTCATGGTTATTGATGAACCACAATTTGCCATTTTTGCCAACATACAATCTTTTGAATGCATCGTTGTTATCAAGTAATCCATTGAAGCTTTTAGCAGGTTGAAATCGTCCGTAATCTTCGCGAAACTCATAAACACCTTTGGTGGTGCAGAAACTTAAACCTTGTTGGGTATTAAAAACATAGTTTTCATTTTGGCTAGGCAATCCTTCTTTTGTACCAAACAGTTTTACGTTTTGCACACTTTGTAAGTCGTTGTTTAACCTTATTTTATAGAGGCCTTTATAGGGGTGAGCTACCCAAATATTGCCTAATTCATCTTCTTCTAAAAATCGGCTCGACTCTTTAAATGGGTTAGGTGTGGCCACAAAGGAGAGCGTATTGTTCTGCCAATTAAAAATAGAAATGCCATTGTAGGTGCCAAGAGCAAAGAAACCGAGATTGCTTTTTAAAGGAATGATTTTCCAACAGCCTCTGATTTCAGAAATTTTGTTTGCCGTATTGCCTTGCACTTCAAATAAACCCTCGTGGTGGCATACAAACAGTTTTCCGTTAATTTCTTGAACCCACCAAACCTGACCTTCGGTATTGGCAATCAATTCAAAGGTGCTGTTATTATTTTTCTTTTGAGCATATAACCCATTGTTGGTGCCAAAGTAATAACTATCACCAAATTCGGCCATACAATATCCTGTCCCTTTAAGCAGTCCATCAGGCACCACGTATGCAAAAGGGTAATTGGTTCTAAGCAAATCTATGCCATTATCCAAGCCTAACCATATATTGTGGTTGGCATCTTTATAAACCGAAAGCACATTGTTGTTTTGAAGCCCGTCTTTATTACTAATGTTTTTGATAATTTGGGCGTTGCTATCTAAAATAAATACACCATTTCGGTTTGAACCTAAAATATAATTACTCCCAAAATTGCAAGCCTTGTAAATGCGACTAACCCTAAATAACTCTTGGTTATTACTCGCCTTAACTAGCTTTTGGTCTTGATAAAAATAGAGTCCGTTTTTATAGGTAGTAATCAGTAATTGGTTATTACCTCTGGCAAGAATAGACGAGATATCTAAACCACTTTTGCTAATTAGTTTGTTGAATTGACCACCTTTGAGTTCAAAAATGCTTCCCTCAATATCTGTTAAAAAGAGGCGTTTGCCAACTTTATAAATATTTTCGAGTGTATTTTCCAACTGTGCTACCGCAATGAGTGATTTTTGGTCGTACATAAATACCTGGCGATTGGTTTGAAAATAAAACCTGCCCTCATATTCTTCAATTCCCCAAACATCCTCAAAGCCTTTATAACCTTCTGGCATGAGGTTGGCTATGGAAATGTATTGCAAGCTGCCATTGGTCTCAAATTGATAATAGCCCATTTCATTTTGACCACCGGCATAAATTCTTTTTGTTTTACTATCGTATAAAATAGACCTAAGAATGGTATTTTTAGGAAGAGCATGTTTGCTAAATATTTTTCCATCAAATACCAGGAGGCCCTCGTTGTTGGCGTAAAACACTAATCCATTATCTCCTTCGCAAATATCCCAATTTTGGGTGCCTCCTTGGTAAATTTTTTTGGTGTAGTTTTTAATCAAAGGGCTATTAGAAATAGGCTGCGCCATAACATATACCTGGCTTAGGAAGAAATATGCTACCAGAAACAAGGGTAACCATGAATATTTTTTTGTTTTTATCATATCAATGTAGAATCAATTATAGTAAATTCTCTTTTATCTTACAAGCAATAAAATATTTATTTACAGATACTTGACAAGTTTTGTAGTAGTGATGTTGTAGGTTGTAATTGCTTTGAAGTAGGTGAGTTGGGGAGGTGATATGAGGTATTTTGCTAACTATCATTGAGATTCACGGAATAATTAAAAGGATATTGAATTCATCTTACTTTTTAAACAGATTATTAATTGTGATTGGGTTTGCCTGTTTCGTGGTCTTCCCTCATGAATTAAAGGCTCAGGATTTAGAAACAGATTCTACCTATAAGCCAATTGCAACTGGGCCTGCAGGTTTGATTCCCTTAAAAAAGTTGAATGTAGGTGGCTATTACCGATTTTTTGGAATCAACAGAAACCTTGAACAACCATTTGTGGTAATACCAGGAAATCCCTATGCCAGTGCTCCTGCATACATATTGGGCACAGGGGATGTATACAGAGACCCACCCATGATGCTATTGAATTTATCGGTTCAGCCTACTTCTAAAACATTTATTGGGATGGATTATGCCTTATACCATAACTTTTCTGGAAACCCAGGTACCAGTCCAATTAACTTAAACTTAGGAATTAATTTAACAGGCAGCATACAAACAGATGTTGGAAAATTTACGGCTCACATGGGCGGTATCAATTGGGTGGAGCTGAGTGGCATGGTATTCAGTAGCTTTATAGGATACCAAAGATTTAGCATTTATGAGCGTTGGCCTTGGGAGGGCAATGCAGTTTCTTATGATAGGGCATCTAATTATTACAGTTATGGAAGCATCAGCAGAGACATGCGTTTTGGGATGCAGCCTTTTAAGGGCTTATTGGTTGATGGTGAAGAATTACCTGGCAATGTTTCATTTAGGTTCTTATATGGCACCACGCCAGCTCAAGCATTTATAACCAGTAATATTCCTTCTTATGTGTTGGGTGGAAAGATTAAAAAGAAGTTTAAAAACCAAAGCATAGGGATCAATACCATGGACTATCGATTGTTTGTAGATTCTACAGCAAAAGAGCAAGCCGGCATTCAGCTCTTTACCTTTTCATATGATTTAAATTACAAGGGATTTGTGGTTTCTGCCGAAATGGGAAGAGGTCAACTCTACTCACAAGTACAAAAGGAAGGTTGGGGAAATGCAGGAAGAATATTGTTAAGAACCCCAGCAAAAGTTACCAAGATTCCAATAGAATTAGAAGCATTTTATTTGAGTCCGCAGTTTATCAATTACTATGGTAATTTTTTAAGCTTCAACACCAATATTGTAAGCACAGCAGCTTTGAACCAAAATGGCGCAACTCTAGGTGGAAGTGGAGGTATAAGCAATTTTGCCGGATCCATTACAGATGTTGGTCAGGTGAGTAATAATAGAAAAGGATTCAGCGTAAATGCTTGGTTCGACTTAACAAAATCAACCAAATTAAATGTAGGAAACATGAGCTCAATGGAGGTAAGTTCTATGAGCAGGCAGGTGGCATTTGGACATAAGATAAATGCATTGCCATTTTCTCGCTTTACACCATTTACAAATAATGTAGGTGCATACAGTAATTGGACATCCTATTTCAGGGGTTTTTCGCAAACCATGCAAATTATAGATACCAATGAAATAGGTATGCCAAAAAGTTTGTTAGGATTTAACATGTTACAAGTTCAATTAAAGCAAAGAGTGAACTTATCTTGGTTGCCATTTTATGTGCTTTATGTAGGGTCATTTGGATCAGCCCAAAGCCAATTTGCCTTATTGCCAGATTTCAGTAGCAGTGCTTATTTGCGCACATATTACCACGAGTTAGATGGCGTTTTTATGCTACACAAAGACGTAAGTTTGGTTACCACTTTTGGTAGAGAGTACATAAAAGGAAACAAGCAACTCAATAAGGGAGATAACAAGGATGGAAAGGTTGGAAGTATTAATAACGACGCAATCAACCAAACTGGAAAATTGTTTGGATTGGGTTTGGATATTCATCTATCTAAGAACACTAATCTGTATTTGCGGAGAAGGTGGATGAGTCAGGTAGATCAGAGCTTTGTGCAAGACAATATCAAGGGAACAGAAACCACCATAGAACTAAAATTATTCTTTTAATATGAAAGTTATTTATACATATATATTGTTGTTATTGGCTGCAATGCCAATGTTTGTTTTTGGACAAGACAAGCAAGAAAAGAAGGTTGATTTTTTTGGTTCAGGCCGATTTTTATTGAACAATGGCAATTTGAGCGGACCATTATTGGATAAGGATACCACCACTGCGAGGAAGCAAATGACAGGAGCTACTTTGTTTGATTTGGGCTTTCATATTAGGCCAACAGAGGAAACAGAAATCAAAGCCATTACTCGTGTTACCAATGATATCAATGGTTTTTGGGGTGGAGGCATTACTTTTTATTTGCGTGAATTGTATTTACGTGGTTTAATGTTTAAGCGCGTTAAATATCAGGTGGGCGATTTAAACACAAGAATGACTCCTTATACATTATATAATCCTACCGGAGAATTAAGTGCACACAATCCTTTGGCGTTAAATACTTTTTCGGAGATTATAGACTATGATAAATTTTATGGTAAGAATTCTTGGAGACAGCAAGGTGCCACTGCTGATATTGGTTTTGATTTTGACAAGCATTTAGATCACCTGCATGTAACAGGTATGATTGCAAAGAACAGACAAACAGATTATTTTAGTACGCCAGATCGCTTGTTTTCTAGCGGCACTGTTGAGGCGAGGGCTTTTCATCAATTGAGTTTAGCTTATAATTATGTATATATATTTGATGTTAAAAACTCGGCCATGTTTTCTAATGGCTTGTTTAAAAACAATGTTCAAAGTATAGCAGCTAAAGAAAAAATTACCCTAAGCAATCACCTATTGAACCTAAAGGCTGAGTTGGGTAATTCTAAGGTTACCTTTGATAATATTGCAGGCGCGCCAAATGTGCCAGATGGCGGGTTTGTTGATGCAGGATTTGATTTGCAAAACAAGAAACAATCATGGACAATTGGGGCTTCTTATAGAAGTGTGGAAACCAGTTTTAGGAGCATGGGTGCTCAAAGTAGAAGAGTAGATTATAACATGGTGGCAAGTGAATATCCATATTATACCAACAGAGAATCTGTTAGGCCAGCAACCATACTTGATATTTTAACTGATGGCAACTATTATAACATGTTTTTAAATCCCGCATTAAAAGTATACAATCCTGCTTATGAAAACATGTTGCCTTACGGAAAAGCAACACCGAACAGGCAGGGTGCAGATATAGAATTGGGTTGGAGTCACTCTAAAAAGCAACTGTTGAAATTGGGCGCAGAAGGTTCAATGTATAACGAAATAACAGGTCAAGGAACTACTAATTTGAGAAGCTTCACCCACATAGAAGCTTATGCTGATCTGGGTTTGAATGAATTGTATAAAGGCAAAAAGAAATTGCATGTTGGGGTTTATGGTCGCATTCAAAATACCACGAGAGATGGTGTTGAAGGGATTGATAAAATAGATTTGAAAACCAACCAATTGAAGGTAGGTATAGAGTTTGAGGTAATACCTAAATTGGAATTACAGTTTGCAAGCATTTTTGTGAATGCTACAGGTAATGAATATTTGGCAGAGAGAAACAGCTTTAATGAAGTAATCTTTTACAATGCCTTTAAGGCCGATTTAAATGAAACGCTTTATATTGGTGGTATCAACTATCAATTTAGTAAGAATAATTGTTTGAAGTTACAGTTTCAGCAAACCAATTGGGGTAATCAATTGCTGCCAGAAAACCAATATAAAATCAATCGTTTTACCGTTTTGTATAATTTGTTTTTTTAATAAAATTATGAATAAGATTATCATATATTTTGGGCTAATAGCCATAGTTTTTCTTGCAGCATGTAAGAAAGATAGCTCAATAGAAGGACCGGAGTTGGTTGATATATTTGGGGAATTTAAAATAATGGAGCCATTGCGTGCCTCACAAAAAACTGCAGATTTTGCCAAAGGAGACATTGTTTATTATAAAACAACCTTAAGCATAAGAACCAAATGGACAGTTGAGGTTATTGGCTTAAACAGCGGTGCTAGAAAGGTATTTACGGGCAACGACAAAGATTTTAGCCTGAACCAATTGGCTTGGAATGGAACGATAACCTTTGCACCGTTTTTTAGAAAGAATGAACCTTGTGTGGCACGAATGAGTTTTGATTCCTATCCTGATACTTTATATTCAGATACCATTGTTATTACTGATGTTAGGCCCACACCTTCAGTGGATATTTTAATAGATGATTTTGAGAGCCCACAAAGGCCTTACAACACTTTTACCGAGGGCCAACAATCATTCAATGGAGCTACAGTTAATTATCAAGGAATATCACCAGCCGAAAAAACACGTTACTATGTTTTGGCAGGAAACCATGGCCCGAGCGCTAGTTTATTTTTATGCGGTATGAACCTATCCGCAAAAGTTAGCCAAGGTACTGGTGAAAATTATTTTAGTTTCAGTACAGATAATCCAGAGAAGGTATTCTTCAATGCCTATGTTTATGGATGGGGTGATAACAAGGCAGAAATGAGCATAGAGTTTCAAGAAGATGACAACAAAGATGGCATTTATCAGCCAGCTGAAGAAGGCGCTTATACCTACCGTTTCCCTGTAAATTGGACTGGTTGGAAATTGGTAAGTTTTCCTTATTCGGCTACTAAAATTTCTACCTCAGGTGGCTTTGGAAATGTGGATCGTACCGGAAGAAAAGATTTAGATAGAATTATTGCCACTCAATTTTTGTTGCTAGCACAGGCTGGAACCTCTGGTGCAACAAGAGTAGGAATGGATTATTGTTCATTTACTTATAATACACCTTTTCAACCTTAATGAAAAAGTTAGTAGTATTTTATTTTGTTCTATTCGTTTTGCTAAGCGCATGCGGCATTCACATGCAGCAAACAGTATTGGTAGATGAATGGGGAAGCACCTATGATTCTAAGTCTTCAAGAGAGTTTCAAGATAGAGAAGTTTATAGCGATCAATCTGTGGATGTTTGGGGTTTAGAAAAAACAGATTGTAAAAACTTTGCCCGTATAGATAGTATTTCTTATTCTGGTAAGTCAAGTTTAAGTATAAGCTGGGACAAAACAGGAAAATGTCCTTGGATTGGATTTGGAATTGGCTGGAATGGTTATGCACCAAAGGATTTGAGTGACGTGATGGCAACGGGTAGTATTGATTTTTATATGCGTGCCATTGAGGGCAAACAATTTATTCCAACGCTTATTTTTTTATTAGAGGATTACGCGGGAGTGCAAACAGCAACTGTTTTAAAAGCAAAACAATTGCAACGCTATCCAATTGATACGCAATGGCAAAAAGTGAGCATTCCTTTGAGTGCCTTTCTACAAGCGGCTGCGCCATTGAGTGATTTTAGTAATATCAAAAGTTTAAACATAGAGTGCCAAGGGTCTGGTGCATTTTTGTTTGATGAATTGAAAATAGGTGGTGCAGAAATTAAACCTGGTAGCAGTCAGAAATTTGGTCAGGTAACTGCTACAAATTACCCCATTGTTTTGTTCCATGATGAGTTAACTTATGCATGGGGATTGGGTAATTATCCGGGAAGAAACATCACATTAACAAGTGATGAATATTATTCGGGCAATAAAGGTTTGAACCTAAAATGGAATGAGCAAGAAATGGGCAAGGGTAACAGGCAAATGGGTTTAAATTGGGATCATTGGCAAGCAATAGCAATTCAAGATTCAATGAGTCAACTAAGCCTACATTTCTTTGTTAAAGGAAATTATCCGGCCGCTTTGGGTCAATTACAAGTTGGCTTTGAGTCGTATAATGGAAAAACCAATTTGGTGAATGTTCATAGTAATTACAGTAAACCAAGTAAGCTCAAAGAAAACTGGATGGAGGTTACCATTCCATTTGCAGATTTTAATTTTGATAAAAATGGTTTTGACACAAATAGGTTCAAACAGTTTTTAATTCAAATGAATGGAATTGGAGATGTTTGGGTGGATGAAATTAGTATACAAAAAAACTAACGAAATGAATAGAAAATTGCTAGGCATGTTTTCATTGTTGGCCTTTTTAATGCAATGCGGTATGCCACAGAAAAAAACGGCAGAAGCACAAGCAAAGGCTTTGATGAGCAAGATGACTTTGGAGGAAAAGGCAGGTCAAATGACTCAGCTTACCATTGAAATGATAACCAAAGGTGAAGGATTTCAATTGGAAATTCAGCATGCCATGGATACGGCTAAACTGAGGAACGTAATTGTGAAAATGGGTATTGGTTCAATTTTAAATGTAGGCGGACATACCTATCCAATTTCTTACTGGAAAGAGGTGCATGCGGCTATCAAGAAATACAGTTTACAAAGTAGGTTACAAGTACCTATTTTGTATGGTATAGATGCCATACATGGTGCCAATTATACTGTTGGGGCAACACTTTATCCTCAACAAATTGCTTTGGCAGCAACATTTAATCCAGCATTGGCAGAAAAAATGGCCACTTATGTTGCATCCGATGTGAGGGCTAGTGGTATTCCTTGGAATTTTTCTCCAGTTTTAGATGTTGGAAGAAATCCAATGTGGCCAAGGTTTTGGGAAACTTTTGGGGAGGATCCATTTTTGGTTTCTCAAATGGGAGTGGCTATGGTAAAAGGTTACCAAAACACTGCTGGTGGCGAATACGCTGGAGTTGCAGCTTGTTTAAAGCATTATGTTGGTTACAGTGATCCTAGAAGTGGACATGATAGAACGCCAGCTTATATTGCAGAGCGCCAATTGCGTCAAATATTTTTATATCCTTTTGCAAAAGCAATTGAGGCAGGAGCAAAAACCATTATGATTAACTCTTCTGAAATTAATGGTGAACCAGTGCATGCTAGTAAGTTTTATTTACAAACTATATTGAGAGATGAACTGAAATTTAAGGGAATAACTGTAACAGATTGGGAAGACATTAAAAACTTAACTGATAGGCATAAGATTGCTGCTACTTATAAAGAGGCAGTGGCTTTGGCAATCAATGCAGGCATAGATTTGGCAATGGTTCCAATGGATTTAGTATTTACCCAATACCTCATTGAAAATGTGAAGGAGGGAAAAATTAAGCAGCAAAGAATAGACGAAGCGGTGCTAAGAATTCTTACTTTAAAATACGAGTTGGGTTTATTTGATGAAAAACTACCAGCTATGGAATCTTATATTCAACCTGGTTCACTAGAAAGTAAAAAATTAAGTTATGAATTGGCCACTCAAAGTATTGTATTGCTTAAAAACGAGAATCATATTTTACCACTAAATGTAGGAGAAAAAATCTTGATAACTGGTCCAAATGCAGATTATATCAATGCCTTAAACGGTGGCTGGACGCATACTTGGCAGGGTAGAGACACGTCATATAACTCAAAAGTGCCAACTGTTGTAGGGGCCTTTAAAAATGTTTTTGGAAAGTCTAATGTTACTTATTTATCTGGTAATACCTATGCCAATCATTTATCGCCAAGCGCCTTGTTAAAAGCGGCAACTGGAATCAATACAGTAGTTTTGTGTTTGGGGGAAGATACTTATACAGAAAAGCCCGGCGACATCAACGACCTTGAGTTGAGTAGTGCACAGCAAGAGTTGATTTCTATATATAAACTGGCAGGAAAGAAGGTAATTGTTATTTTATTAGAGGGCAGGCCAAGAACTTTTGCTGCTATGGAGCCTTTGTGCGATGGAATAATTTATGCTGCTTTACCCGGTGATGAAGGGGCAATGGCTATTGCTAATATTGTAAGTGGTACTGTAAATCCAAGTGGAAAATTACCTTTTACATTTCCTCGTTTTGCTGGTACGCATACAACCTATGATTGCAAATACATAGAAGTGTTGAACAATGATTTTAAGCCCTTGGGTTTTGATCCATTGTTTCCATTCGGACATGGTTTGAGTTATACCCAATTTAGCTATTCGGATATGAAGATTGCGAACAGGGAGGCTAATTCAAAAGATAGTATTTTACTAAGTGTTGTTGTAAAAAATGTAGGGTCCATTTCTGGGTCTGAATCAGTGCTTGTTTTTAGTTCGGATGTTGTTGCAAGCATAACTCCTTCTGTGAAAAGACTGTGTGCCTTTAATAAAGTTACATTAAATCCTAATGAAAGTAAGGAGCTTAAATTTTCTATACCTGCCGAAAGGCTTGCCTTTGTAGGCCTTGATAACAAATTTGTTATTGAGCCTGGTAAGTTTATTTTCAGTGTTTCTCAATTAACAGATTCTTTAAACATTTATCCATAATGGCTATCAAAAAAACATTATTTATTGCTTTTTTATATTGTGTTCCAGCGCAGCTTTATTCTCAAGAGTTTTTGCGTTGGTCGGATGAGTTTAATGGAAGTACTCTCGATACCAATTATTGGGAGTATCAAATTGGTGATGGTTGCCCAAACCTATGTGGCTGGGGAAATGCCGAATTGCAGTCGTATCAAAAAAGCGCCTTGGTGGTAGAAGGAGGTTTGTTAAAAGTTAAGGCAAAAAAAGAAAAGATAGAAAATAGTACTTATTCATCAGGTAGAATCAGGTCGATTAACAAGTTTGATTTTGCCTCTGGCAGAATTGAGGTAAGGGCTAGAACCCCAATTGGCAGAGGTTACTGGCCTGCAGTTTGGTTTTTGCCAACAGAAAATTATTATGGTGGCTGGCCTTTAAGTGGTGAAATTGATTTATTGGAAGGCAAAGGGCAGGAACCAAACAATACCTATGGCACTATTCATTATGGGGCTTATACACCAAATAATAAGTATACAGGAGCATCCTATACTTTGCCTAGTGGTTCATTCACCTCTGAGTTTCACACCTATGGTTTGGTATGGAAAAGTGATACCATTCAATGGTTTGTTGACAATGTATTGTATAGCACAAAAACGCGTGCAAATTTGCCAGAATTTTGGTGGCCATACGATCGTAATTTTCACTTCTTGATTAACTTGGCAGTTGGAGGATACTTTTTAGGTAATCCTGATGCAAGTACACCAGATACTGCTACCTTACAAGTAGATTATGTGAGGGTTTATCAAGACCTAAAACATATATTTATTTCCGGACCAGAATCTGTGTTGCGTTTGGATCAACAGAAAGATTTTTATACTCAAAAGCTAACGGGTGCAACCTATAATTGGTCGGCACCTGCGGGCATTCAAATTACTTCTGGGCAAGGTACTCCGAATGTAAAGGTAAATTGGGGTTTAAAGAGTGATAGTTTATTTGTTACCATTACACATTTAGGAAATACCTATAAAGTAGCCAAGTATATAGAAACCCTGCCCGATACTTGTTTGGGTAAAATTGATGATGCTGAATTTATCAAATCTGTTTATTGGGTAGGGAGTAATGGTACCCATAAATCTTCTATTACCAATCCAGCTAAGGATGCAGTAAACCAAAGTAATTTGGTGAACAGGTATTACAGGAATGGAGGCGTTCAATACGATGCGATAACCTTACACACAGATTTAATTCGCAGGGCAAAAGCATTTGAAGATGGCACATTGATTTTAAAAATGAAATTATATACCACAGCTCCAATTGGAACGGAGATAAATATAAATTTTGAAAACAGGAATTTGTCGGCTAACAATGATTATCCTATAGGCAGAAGGTGCGTATTACAAGCCAAAACAACAAAGAGTAAATCTTGGGAAGAACTAACTTTTAAACTAATTTTGAGGCCCGATTTAAACATGAGTGAAGCTAGTATCAATCAATTGGTGATGTTGCTTGCGCCAAATACCAATAGCAGTGATGTTTATTTCTATGATGATTTTACAATACAAGAATTACCCTGCAAAGAGACATTGAATAGTGTTTTAGAGAAAGGAAAAATTGCCAACGCAATATTGGTTCAGCCCAACCCTTTTAACCATTCAATTGATTTAGAAACCGATTTTGTACCAAGCCAATTAGTTGTTATTGATTTAATGGGAAGGGTTTGTATTCAATCTAATAATCTGTTGGATTTAAATGATCAGTTAGGAACATTGCAAGATGGAACCTATGTACTTCAGGTATTTGATGGTGACAAGATGAAGCCAATAAAAATTATAAAGTTTAACCATTAACATGAAAAAGAACCTAGCTTTTATTTTTTCTTTTTTGCTACTAACTATGGTTCAATCTTTATTGGCCCAAGTGGTAAAAGTGGAAGTTGTTGTTAATCCTTCGGGCGGTTTTCAACTATTGCGTGGCGGATTGCCATATTATGTAAATGGTGCTGGTGGAGATGTTTTTATGGATAAAACCAAAGCTTGTGGAGGTAACTCTGTGAGGTTATGGGGTGCAGAAAATGCACAAGAAGTTTTGGATGAAGCGCAAAAAAGAGGTATTACGGTTATGCTTGGCCTTTGGATGGCACCAGAACGTCATGGATTTGATTACAGTGATAAGTGGGCTTGCCAAGATCAAGTGGCGCAATTTAAATCGGTTGTAAGTAGGTTTAAGAACCATCCTGCTTTGTTAATGTGGGGTGTGGGTAATGAGGTTGATTTGGAATACTCTGACTTTGCGGTTTGGCAAGCGGTTCAAAACATTGCAGCCATGATTCATGAAGAAGATAAGAACCACCCAACTTGCGTGGTTACTGCTGGTATTGATGCGCCAGAGGTACAATTGATCAAAGAAATTTGCAAAGACATAGATATTTTGGGTGTGAACACTTATGGTGATCTACCTGCTTTACCAGAAAAAATTAGGTTGTTTGGTTGGGATAAGTCTTATATGGTTACAGAATGGGGCCCTAATGGGCATTGGGAAGTTGCCAAAACCACTTGGGGAGCTCCAGTTGAGCAAACCTCTACCGAGAAAGCCATAACATACAGAGACAGGTTTACAAACTATATTAAGAAGGATAGTGCTTTATGTTTGGGCTCATACGTATTTTTGTGGGGTCAAAAACAAGAAACTACCCCTACCTGGTACGGTGTTTTTGTTGGCGAAAAACAAACTGAAGCGGTAAATGTATTGCAAGAAGTTTGGAGCGGAAAGGCTCCAGAACATTGGGCTCCGCAGATTACTCAATTTTTATTGGCCGATAAAAAGCCTACTGAGAGTTTTCAAGCAAGTAAAGGAGCGAATGTAAAAGTGCAGCTTATGGTTGTGCATAAGGAGTTATCAACCCTCAAATACAAATGGGAAATTTTACCTGAGAGTGAATTTACCAAAAGTGGTGGAGATGCAGAAAAGAAGCCCGATGCCATACCTGTTAGCATGAAAGGCGATGCGCAAATTGGTTATAATTTTAAAGCACCATTTCAAAAAGGTGCTTACCGATTGTTTGTATATATTTACGATGCACACGATCAGGTTGCTTGCGCCAATTTTCCTTTTTATGTAAAGTAAATTCACAAGCTAAAAATAAAAAAGCCTGACCAATCAATTTTGGTCAGGCTTTTTTGATGAGAAGAGTTTGTGCTTACTTTGATTTGATAATTTTTTGTTGACCAATTTTTGAGCCTTCGCTAGATAGTTCTACTAAATATATTCCGGCACGCATGGTTTCCATTTCCTCTAAAACTAGGGTTGCTTGCCCCGCTTGAGTTTGAATAGTTTTGTTTAAAACTACTTTGCCACTCATATCGGTAATTAGCAATGAAATTGAATTACTTGGCATGTTTTTTACCCAAACAATTGGAGAACTCTCAAAAGGGTTGCTCACTTTTATTTCGGGTTGATTCAAACTCGAAGCTGGAGAAAGAGTAATGACTTTGCTATAACTAAATGAGCCATCAAGGTCGATTTGTTTGATGCGGTATTGCATGGTTTTTTCAAAGGCTTGATCCAAGGCATCTTTGAAAGTATAGACTATTTTTTTGTTACTATTTCCTGCAGCCTTTACCTGACCAATTTCTGAAAAATTTGATTATTAAATTAAATTTAAAGTAGCACAAATTTAAACCTATAATTTCCACTATTATTTTTCACCTCTACTAAGTAAATGCCTTTAGGATAATTTACTAAATCTATTTCAATTTTTCCAGTAAATTTTAAATTTTCAAACAAAACTTTGCCAGACATTGAATAGATACTAGCTTCATTGGGCTCAACATTGTTGAAATTCTCAATAAACACTACACCATTTATAACAGGATTAGGAAAAACTGAGATATTGCTGTTTTTTTCATTTTTGGTTGTATTTTTTGTATTAGTTTTTGCTGCAACAATTTCATAGGAAAATCTGGCACAGTCTTCGCTATTCAATAGGGATACACTGGATGTTGATTGTAGTGGTTGACTTGAAAACAAATAGTTAGGGTTAAGTATATGAGTAGAAACTGGAAAAATAAAGTCTTGATAAAAACCATTTATTTCATTGTAATTATTTATAGAAATGGTTTTGCTAATATTTGCACATAAGTTATCAGACCCTCCTTTTATCTCAATTTTATAAGTGCCAAATTTATTCCAAAGGATAGGGTCAGCATAATTGTATAGTATAGCTGACCCATAATTGTTGTTCCATTTGCTTTTTGATGTAGAAACAAAATCAACTGGGTTAAATAAACGAGTTGGATGAAGAATTGATGTCCCTGCTGGCTCGTGAAACATCCTATAAATGTTTCCTGTTGGTTCATTTAATTCTATTAGACTTGTGTATGAATTATTCATAGAATTAAAATCCTCAGAAAAACTTAAAAGAGTTATTTTTCCTGGATTTAGACATTCTTGGAATATGCTAATTGGATTAATCATTAAAAATCCATTTATAGGATTTTGATCAATTTTTTTGATATAATTAAGTGCAGGTGATTGATTTCTAATTGAAGTTAAATTAAAATTGGCTATAATAGGGTTTTTTCTAGCCCAGTTGACTGGCCAAGCGAATGTCCCGGTGGAAAATTCAGCAGCTATGGTAATACTTCCTAAAATATTATTTTCAGGGTCATTTACGGCAATTGAAATTCCAACTTCATCATTTTCAGAAGTATTTAGGCCTATGGGATTAACTCCGTTACCAATGGTTCGATAATCTATTGGGAGCATCTGTGTACCATTGAATTCAAAAGAGTAAAGTAAAATATCATTATCCAAATTTCCAAAATATGGTAATGTCTCAAAATCTCTTTGAAAGCCCGTGCAGCTGATAATGTTTGTAATACACGTCGGCGAGGCACTAGATTTCGATACAACTTTTATATCCCTAAATTCATTACTATAAAAAATGCCATCCCTATTCATTAAAAGTCCAGGTCCACTGGCTGGATAAACTAAATCCATATCAATTAATGTTCCATTATTAGCATTTAATACTCCTGCAATTGCCTTTCGAGAATAGGAAATGTGGTTGATATATCCACAAAAGGAAATGTATTCAGTGCTATTATCACAAAATACTGCAACAGAACTAATTGAACTTTCATCTGATCCATTTGGATTAGAATTATTAGGTGCAATTGTAAGCCAAAGCATATTTCCTGCTGAGTCAATTTTAGCAATAAAACCATTGCCATACTGTGTTGTTGGACTATTTGCATTAGCAACTAATGTGCCGCAAATTATTGCTCCTTCATCAGAATCAATTGATTTTACTTTGATGTCTTTTGGCCTAAAAGTTAATGGAGATGATCCCTCTAAAATTGGCAAGGCATATGTTTTTGACCAAATTACAATTAAATCATCGTCGTATTTAGAAACAACTAATCTATTAGTACTAATACTAAAAATTTCATCCGCAAAACTTCCTATTGAGTAATATCTTTTACAATTATTTGTGACACTAATATTACATTGGTCAATTGAGGAAGGGGTAATTTGGGTTGCAGCTATGCCTACTGCAATGGAACTTGCATCAAATATATTTGAAAATGTTTTATCCCAATAACTATCATGACAATATGTTGGATCATAAGGCCTTGTTGATGCACCTGTAATGTTAAACGGAATATTACAGGTTTGGGATGAAAGGTTAGAGCAATAGAAGAAAATTCCAAAAATTAAAAGAATCGGAATTCGTATTTTTTGAATTGTTTTCATATACAGTTAATTTGGATTAGATATTGATTTTTTTTATTAACAATAGTGTTTCATATGGTTTAGAAATGGGCCATTAACGGGAGGTTGGGCATGCGTAGTAAAAAGAAATTGCCATGAAGCAGTGTCTCTTCCAAGTTTTATAAAACCATTGGTGCTAAAAGTAAATGAATCACTTGGTGAACCATTAAAATTAAAAGTAAACCCTATTGGCAATGGTAAAGAGAAGGCATCATCTTTGTTTGCAAGCGGAATAGTATCACCATTTGTACCTAAATCTACATAGGTACTCGCAGAAGTTGTGAAGCCTCCAGGAAGGTAATTTAATTGAGCCTTAGCCGAATTAAGCAATAAAATAAAAGCAAACAAAAGAAACAAATAAGTAATGTTTTTTTTCATACAAATAAATTTTAGTAAATAAGAAATTGACGAACGAAAACGATAAAAAAGGAAAGACCTATTTAATAGAACACTTAATTAAATGCCTCTATTACAATTCAATAATAATTATTAATAATCTAAATTCCAAACTAAATAGAAAAGTTAATAGAGTAGAAGCGCAAACAGACTAGCGATGATAAGAATTGTGAAATATCCTCCAACATATACAACAAAATAGCTCAAAATATTTTTACCAATGCTCTTATCGTAAACATCCAGTCGGTTGATGCTTTGCAGGGGAATCACCACATTATTTCGATCGTCAATGGCATATTCGGTGAGGTAAATATGAACTTCATTTTCTGGATGTCCTTCATTTAGGTTGTATTTGAGATTTTTTCTAGCTTCTACTTTTAGGTAAAATAAATGATTACTTGGAAGCTCCGTTCTTGTGCCAGTGATTTCACCAGTTGATTTATTTATTTCTGGATTCTTTAAATGCCAAACATCGCTATGGTTATGAACAATGATGTATTTTTCTCTAGCAATGGCCCCTTCAACTTGCTCGCCATCACTGGTACTTGCGGCAATTTTGTAATAATTAAAAATTGAACTTTGGCAACCTTCAAACAGTAGCAACCATAAAGGCAAAATAAAAAGTAGTCGTAAAGATTTTGGTTCGAACCAAAAATTAGTTTGCTTAAAAAAAGGCATGGCTAGTAAATTAGCAGATTAAAAACTAAAACCGATACCCTACACACATACCAGCTCTAAAGGCGAAAATATGATTGTTTTCTGCGTAGTAATCATCTGGATACTGGTTTGAAATATCCTTCCTAATATAACGTTCGCGAGTATAACCCAATCCAATGTTCAAAGAAAAATTAACGCTAGGGGTTGGCTGAAAAAGAAAGCCATTTTGTAAAATGATGGATTGAAAATTGGCTTTTTGTGTTGATTTAGTTCTGGTGTAAGGATAATAATTTAGGTATTGATCTTCGGAATAATCGAACCAACCTAATTCTATCGAAGGCCCTACATAATATCTTACTTTTCCTTGTCCGGTAGGAAAATAATTGCAATCAAATCCTGTACTAAATTTTTTTCTTTCACGGTAGTAACCTTGTTTCCCGTATTGTTCTTCAAGGGTTGCATATTTATTTAAACCTATTCCATAAAGGCCTATAGAAACAGGCACTCTTAGCGCGTAATCCCCGTTTTTTGTGAAGTATTGATAGGCTATGGTAACCGAGCCAAAAAAGTAATCAGGAAGGTTAATTTCTATCATTCTTCTATTGAAATTTTTATGTAAAAGGTCATCTTCTACTTTTTCTTTCCAAACATTATTGGAGGTAGATTCATAAACTGATTTAAATTCTGAGTTAATTTGGTCAACATTGCCGCTCTCATAAACAATTTTTGAAACCTCTGTTTTGCTCAAAACAAATAAAGGACCGCTTTGCCCATTGGGATTTTTATATTTTACTTGTTGCGTATTTACCTCCATGATTTTTACTACTTGTATTTTTCCGTTGGTTCGATACAAGGTGTCTTGGGCTTGGGTATAATAAAAGCAGTTGAGTAATATGAAAAGTAAAATGCAATGTTTCATAAAGTTTAATATTTTTAGGGAGTACAATCTCAAAGATATTATTAGTTTATGGAAAAAGCAATTGAAATTGGCTCAAAATAAACACTATTTCGATGGACCTAAGTTTTTGATTGGATTGTTAAAATTATTCGCTTAGAATAATGCTGCAAGGCAGTCCTAATTTTTTCTTAATGCGGGGTTATATCGATGTTAGGAATTATATTCGTTCTTTACATTGAATACTATGAAAAGCTCATTTACTATATTTCTGCTTATATTCTTGAACGCCAGCTTATTTGCTTTGTCAACTGGCAAAATTAATTTTGTGCTTGATCAAGGTTTTGTTAAAAATGTTGGGCAAATTAAAGACCAATATGGCAGAACCAATAACAGTGCATTGTACTTGTTTGAAACGCCAAAGTTGTCGGTTCAACTGCGCCAGAATGGATTTAGTTATGAGTTAAAAAAAGATATTAGTGAAAATGAAAGTAAAACGGCTATTCATAGAGTAGACATAGATTTTGTTAATGCCCATGCCCATATTGAAGATTCTTTTGGCGAGGAGAATAAAAGTAAATTGATTTTGATTTCGAAGCAAGATGCCAATACTGCAAGCCATTTAACTCAATATTCCAAAGTTGTTTTTAGAAACATTTACCCAGAAACCGACCTAGAATTTTTGGTAATACCTGTCAATGGAGAACCAAGATTCAAGTATAATATTATTTTAAGGCCTGGAGCAGATATCAGTAGGGTAAAATTGTTAATTACAGGTGCCAATGAAGTAAAATTATTGAATAGTGGTGCTATTGAAATGAAAACAGCTCTTGGCAGTTTAGAAGAGCAGGTTCCATTGAGTTATGAGCTGAACCAAGGCGGACAACAAGGAAAGAAAATTACTGCAAGATTTAAACAATTGGGTGCAAATATTTTTGGGTTAAATGTGCCTAGGTATAATTCAAGTAAAATACTTGTTATTGATCCAATGATTTGGTCTACCTATTTTGGCGGTACTTCCATAGAACAAAGTGGCGGAATTGTAGTTGATAAGGATAGTAATGTATTTATTTCGGGAAGAACTGCATCCTTAACAAATATTGCAACTGTTGGAGCCAATCAAAGTAGCTTGGCAGGAGGTAACGGTTTCGATGGTTTTTTGGCAAAATTCAGTCCTACAGGGGCTTTGTTATGGGCTACCTATTATGGGGGCACAGGGGCTGATGAATTGCAAAAATTAGCATTGGACAAAGACCAAAATATTTTTGTTACTGGGGGATCAGGTTCAAGCTCTGGTATTGCAACAGCTGGAGCTTATCAAACAACAAATAATGGCACTAGCAACGGCATATTAGCAAAATTTAGTCAGGCTGGAAATTTGATATGGGCAACTTATTTTGGCGGCACATCAGCAAATCCATTTTATGATATAGATATAGATGTATTTGATAATATTACCATCATTGGTACTTCTAGTTCAACCACGTCTTTAAATTTTCCCAATACCCATCAAACTTCAGTGGCTGGTTTAACAGATGTAATCATTGCGAAATTTAATAGTGCTGGACAAATAAAATGGGCAACTTATTATGGTGGAACTTTGAATGACAATGCCTTGGGAATTTGTTCAGATAACAATGCCAATATTTATATCACAGGCAATACTTTTTCATCTGGAGGATTTAGCACTCCAGGAGCTTACCAAGTAAATAGTGCCGGAGGTTCTGAAGTTTATATTGCAAAGTTTGATTCTTTGGGAAAATTGGTTTATGGCACCTTTTATGGAGGAGCAGCTGCAGATGTTGGGTATGATATTGCTTTGGATGCAGAAGGGAAATTGGTGATTGGAGGTATAACAAGTTCTACCGCTGGAATTGCTACACCTGGTGCATTTCAAACTAGTATTACTGGATCGGCTTATGATGCGTTTATATTAAGGATGGATACTTCTGGTGCCATTATTTGGTGCACTTATTTTGGAGGAACGGGGACTGATAATTTATATAATCTTGCTTTAGATGCAGCTAGTAATATTTATTTTTCGGGTGGAACAGGCTCTGTAGGATTGGCCACTGCAGGCTCTTTTCAATCCACAATGAATGCTACCTATGATGCATTATTTGCAAAATTTAATAAAAATGGAGCATTAGAATGGGCAAGTTATTTTGGGGGGAGTTCAAGCTCAGAGAACATAGAAAGGATTTTCTTAGACAAAGCAGGATATTTATATGCCTTAGGAGTTACCTCATCAGATAACAATATTGCTACACCAGGAGCCTACCAAACAGTAAAAAATGGGTCATCACAAGAATCCTTTGTTTTCAAGTTTTTTGTTGGCGTTCCTGTAGTGGAAGGACCCATTACCAACAACACCTTACCAGCCAACCAAGGCTTGTGCATAGGAAGTACTGCTTCAAAAATAATTGGTTCAAGCCCACAAGGTGGCAATGGCACATACGTATATGAATGGCTGTATTCTAGCACGGGTGCTGCAGGTACTTTTGGTATAGCCAATGGCGTAAGAAATGGAATAGATTATGATCCAATTGGTATTACAGCAAATGGTTATTTTAAGCGAGTTGTTACTTCTGGTTTGTATAAAGATACTTCTGCCACACATAGCATCACTTTT
>JBILJL010000103.1:0-7659 GCA_044377255.1 Bacteroidia bacterium | reverse complement strand
TTGGCAGCTCTGCAAGTAGGTCGAATCCGTTTTTATAGGGCATTTCAATATCCAAAAGTACCAAATCTGGGTTAAACCGTTCAATAATCTTAACAGCATCGTCTACGTTTGCAGCCTCCTCAACAATAAAATTAGGCGAAATTAAGATTAACATAGCTTTCAGCACACTCCTTCCTCTGGTTTCGTCTTCTACAATTAATATTTTTAAACCTTTATCCATATTTGATAGGAATTTGTAAAATAACCTTTGTACCGCAAGCTAAATTATTTTCATCAAATAAATCAATAATTTCGATTTTTGGGGTGCTCCCGAAGTGTTTTTTAAGCACCTCAAATCTTTCCTCGGTCTTTTTTAATCCTTGAGATTGATGTTGCTTATATTTTTCCTTATTAATTTTCATAGAAGCAGATCTGCCTATTCCATTATCTTCTATGGTGGCTTGAATAGAGGACTCAGTCAATTTTAGCAGGGTAATTTTTAGGGTTCGTTCTCCTGTTTTATACTGTAGGCCATGCCATATTGCATTTTCTATATAAGGTTGAATAATGAGGGTAGGAATGAGTGCTTCTTTATCAATATTCGGATCTGTATTTATTATATATTTAAAGGAATTATTTAACCTTAAACATTCTAAATCTATGTATATATTTAAAAAGGTAATTTTTGAATTTATGGTGGTAAAAGTTTGTTCAGAAATATCTAGAATCATGCGAATTAGTTTAGCAAATTTGCTTAAGTATTTTGCCGCCAATTGTACTTCATTGTTCAACACAAAATCTTGAATGGAATTTAATGAGTTAAAAATAAAGTGGGGATTCATTTGGGCGCGAAGAGCTTTTAATTCTAGTTCTCCGATTAAGAGGTTTTGCTTACCCCTTTCGATTTCTTCAGCAATTGCATTTCTTATTCTAAAATAAATTACTAAGGCAACAATGCCAGAAATTAGAATTGCTGCTAAAATTTTGAACCAAAGTCTCTGATATAGGTAGGGTTTTATGGTAAAGGAAATTTCATCAGTAAGGCCACTCATTTTTCCATCATTGTTTCTGGCCCTTACTTTAAAAACATAATCACCAGGATTTAGTTCTCCAAAACTAGCAAATTGTCTGCTACCATTGTCTATCCATTTATTCTCCATACCTTCAAGTTGGTAGTAATAAGAATTGTCTTCATTCAGCGAATAATTTAAGGCCACAAAATCAATTGAGATATAATTCTTTTCTTGTGGTATTTGGTAATAAGACTTTAAACCCTCATTTTTATTGAATATGGATAGGCTTTTGATTTTTGTAATGCAATCAGTTGAACCATTTATAATTTGGCTTGGGTTAAAGTAGTTGAAGCCATTTAAACCACCAAAATATAATACCCCATTACGAGTTGCCAATGAGGAGGATTCATTGAATTCATTTCCTTGTAAACCATCAACTGCCTCATGGTTTTCTATTTCAAACGAATTCATATTAATGGATGACAAACCACTATTGGTGCTTATCCAACAATGAGTTTCATTTTGATCAAATTGAATAGCATAAATTTGGTTATTTGTTAAACCATTTTTTTTAGAAAAATTTTCAGTTTCTTTTTCATCTTTGATTAGGTAAATACCCTCTCCTGAAGTGCCAATCCATAGCCTTCCTTTTTTGTCGCGGAGTACGTTTGAAATAAAGGGCTGTCTGATATTTTCGCCTACTTTAATTAATTTGAAAGTAGCGGTATTTGTATTAAATAAATACAGCCCAATTGCAGTGCAAATGAATAATTCATTGTGCGACTTTCTTACAATACTTCTGATATTCTCTGACCCTAATGTTGAATTGCCTATACCATAATTTGCAATGGTGGTTTTTTTATTTACATCAAAAAGAAAAAATCCATCTTTTCCAGCCATCCAATAGGTATGGTCATTTTCTGATAATATACATTTTATGTCGCTTTCAAAGTTTTTAATGTTGCTAATGGTGCTAATAAACTCCACTTTACCTGTTTGATGATTGAATTGATGAAGGCCTAATTTGCTGCCAATTAAAAAGGAATTTTCAACCCCTTTTTCATTAACGATACAATTTCCGACAAAGGTAAGGGCAACCCATTTTTTAATAGATTTTTCCTTGGGAGAATATTCCCCTATCCCACCAGATTTGATTAAAAATAGCACATTTTCATCTTTGGTTTCAGCAAAATCGTAAACTCCTTTACATTCCGAAAATCTGGCAGAGACATAGGGTGAAACAATTTCAAACTTATGCCTATATCCATTGTATAAATTTAGGCCAGTTGTTTTTGTTGCTACCCATAAATTATTTAGTTTATCTGGCAATATGCAGCTTATTTGATTTGAAGAAATGGAGAAATACTCATTCTCATGATGCTGTAAAAGTGCTTCCTTTCCATTTGAGTCAATACTTAAAAGTCCATTATTAGTTGCAATTAAATAGCTATTTTGAAATTTACGCAAACAATTTGCTTCTGCAATTGAAGTTGTTAATTGCCAATTTTTTTCCTCAAATAGTTGATTCGTTTTTAACTGTCCAAAGTGTATAACATTGTCTGCTTCTAGCCAAGTTATTACATGATTAGTCTCTAAAATAAATGATTGTATGAATGAACTAGGTTGGTAGCTAGTTTTATTTAATTTTTTATTGAATGGGTAATAAACATAAAATCCATCAATACCTGCAATTACAACCTTTCCATTTCCATCTGTTTCCAAGCCAGAAATAGGTTCATGTATTCCTAAATTATTGAAAGTTTTTTGGGTAAAGTCAAAACGCCACAATCCATTTTCGGACCCAATAAGTATTTCGCTACCTAAGGATAAAACGTGATTAGGCTTAATAATTTTTGGATGAATAGCATAAATTTTATCTAGTTTTTGGTTACTGGTATTAATAATTAATAATCTGTCTTTTGAAAGGGCTACTATCCTATTGATATTGCTATGAATGGCAGAAATAACATCAGCTTTTCCGTTACTTGGTTCCGATTCATAATACGTCTCAAAAATATGGCCATCATATCTATATAAGCCAGAACCAGCAGCAACCCACAAATAGCCGTTTGGGCCTACATGAATAGTATTGATATTCATGTTTGGCAAACCATTTTTTTCATCGATGTGTTCAAAATGTAAGTTTTGGCCAACAACAATTTGGAATGTAAAAGCAAATAGGATATAAATCAGTATTTTTGCGCGTAAGTTCATTTAATTATTTAGAACCAAAATAACATTTTAATCTTCAATGCAAAATTATATTTTATGTGAAATCAATTGTGAGCAAGATTTATCAAACATCTTAATGGCTGAATTGGGTGAACTAAATTTTGAAGGATTTATTGAAACCGATGCTGGTTTTGAGGCTTATTTACCTGAAGAAGATTTTAAAAAGGAAGAATTGCTCTTGTTGCTTAAAAGTTATCATTTGCCAGAAGGTAATATTCTAATCAAAACAGTGGTGCAACAAAATTGGAATGCTGCATGGGAGAGTAGCTTCGAACCCGTTTGCATTGGTTCAGAATTAAGAATTCGAGCGCCGTTTCACACCACAGATGCTTCTTTTCCAATTGAATTACTCATTCAACCTAAAACATCATTTGGCACCGGACATCATGAAACAACCTTTACCATCATGGAGCTCATGTTGAATATGGATATGAAAGGTAAGCAGGTGTTTGATTATGGCAGTGGTACTGGTATCCTTGCAATTCTTGCTTCAAAGTTAGGTTCAAACCGAATTTTTGCAAATGATATTGATACTTGGGCAGCCGAAAATATTTTTGAAAACATAGGCTTGAACCAAGCCCAAGGAATTGAATTTGTTAATGGTGATTTAAGCATTGTGCCTGCTCAAGAATTTGATATTATTTTAGCCAATATAAATAAGAATATTTTATTAGCTAGCTTCAATGAGTTGAGGCCATTATTGAAAAAAGGTGGAGCAATGTTTGTTTCTGGATTTTATGAAACTGATTTGCCAGATTTAATGCTTGAGGCCAATAGCTGTGGCTTTAAATTAATGAAGCAGGTTACCCGCAATCAGTGGACTGCAGCTGAACTTACCTGCTAATTTAACTACTCAATAAATGGAAAAACCAGTTCTGTTAACCAATGAGCAGTGTCTTTTTCAGTCAATGGATCGGTGAGGTAAAATTCCAAGGGAGCGCCTGATGGCTTCAAATTATTTTCAGCTAAGTACTCAAATCCTTTCTGGTAAACCGGGCTCATTTTATCGTAGCTTCCGTAATATTTTACAACCAACCATTTGCCAGGTTTTATGGTGCCTGATAGAATTGGCGATTGCGGATTATGCATATCATCGGTGGCTAAGGCTGTCATCATGTCGAAAACATTGTTATTTGCAGAGTAATTGATTGTGAAAGGTGCTCCTTTCATATTTGCTTTTTCGGATTGAAGATATGTTTGCAAAGACCCATAATGTTGCGCTAATTTTGGGCCTATATCAGCCCCATTAATTTTTTCGCGAATACCAATATAGTTTAGTCCTTCAAAATCCCTTATCTCAGACTCAAAATCCCCTACCATAATCGTTTTTTGCGACTCTAAAATTACCTTTATGTTATTGAGGCCTTTTTCAAAATCTGAACCTAGCATATCATCTAATAAAAGATAAAAATATTTGGTTAATGGCTGCAAGTAAAATGGCAGAGTGCTTACCTCGCTTTCCATGATCCAAGTAACTTGAGTTCCATTTGCAGTTTGGGTAAAAAGAAATTGCCCTGTTGATAAACCCATATTTCCAGAGTGAATTTCGGTTTTTAAGAGAGAGTCTGGAAATGATTTTGTGATACTTAAATCGCCTTCGCCAACTTCTGGATTTTGGCTTTTCCAAGAATATTTAGCCCCCACACCAGATTCAATGGCATTGAATGTCCAAATGGTATTGGAATCTAATTTTTGCCATGGACTCCATTGTTTCCACTCTTTCAAATTATTCACCAAATTAAATGCTTGTTTGCGCTTGGTTTTTATTTCAAGAGTTCTTTCAACTTTTAATTTTCCTGGCAATACAAATGAAATGAATAGAAGCAATAATAGTATGCCGGTGATGGAGAGAAGTATGATTTTAACTAATTTCATGATTTTTTTACAAAGATAAATTCTTTTTGGGTTACGATAAAATTATAAGCTAAACCCCAACATGTTGGTTGTTTTTTTTCTCGTGCCCTATAGTAGTTTCTGGCCCATGACCAGAATATACTTTTGTATCA
Organism: Bacteroidia bacterium; assembly: GCA_044377255.1. Classification (GTDB taxonomy): domain Bacteria; phylum Bacteroidota; class Bacteroidia; order UKL13-3; family UKL13-3; genus B1. The sequence goes on along the minus strand of JBILJL010000103.1, from coordinate 2,429 downwards.
TTGGGTAGTGTATATAAAACATTTCTAATGCTATTGGCAAGTATTTCAAAATTACCGCCTGGCAAATCGGTTCTACCAATACTTTCATAAAACAGCACATCGCCAGAAATCAAGATTTGCGCGTTTTTTTCATAAAAACTAACAGATGCTATTGAATGACCGGGAGTGAACAAAACTTTTAACATGGTATTGCCAAAAAATAATTCATCCCCCTCTGTTAAAAAGACTAATCTTTCTGGAATTTCAAACTTTGGTAAACCAAACATGGCAGCCCACCTATCTGTATCTTTATAGGTAAACAATTCTTTCTCATGCAAATGCAATGGTAAATTGTATTTATTTGCCACATATTGGTTACCTAAAATATGGTCGATATGGCAATGGGTATTGAGAAGAAGACTTACTTTAAGATTGTTTTGTTGGATAAAGTGGCTCAATAATTTTTGCTCAGTCGCATTAACACAACCAGGGTCAATTATAACACATTGAAGTGTCTCATCCCAAAGAATATAGGTGTTTTCCTGAAACTCATTGAATGTAAAAAAATGTATGTTTAACATGGTGCAAATTTGGCTTTTTGTAGCTTGAAAGAAAACTTATTTTAAAATATAGGCATTTTTACACAAATTTTATTTCTACATATCATGTTTTTACTGCAAATTTGATACATTGTTAAATGATGCCAAAAAGGTTTAAATATTTTCATCCATTGTTTGTTTTGATTTTGCTGCCAATATCCCAGTTGTGGTCGCAAGGAATCAATACGCCTTTTGGTCAAAATAGGGTGCAATATGGTAAATTTGAATGGAGCTTTTTACGCAGTGATAATTACGATGCCTTTTATTATTCTGGAGGAAGGGAGTTGGCTACCTTTTGTATCAAATATGCTGAAAATAATATGCCTGCCATTGAAAAAATATTGGATCATCGATTGGGAGGCAGGATTGAAATTATTTGTTACAATACCCTAAGTGATCATAAGCAAAGTAATTTTGGGCTAGAGGAAGTTAACCTCAATACTGGTGGTTATACAAATGTTGTAAATAATAGATTGTTGGTATATTTTAATGGCGATCATGCAGATTTGGTTAAACAACTAAAAGAAGGATTATCATTGGTCTTGCTCAATGAACTTTTGTATGGCGGATCCTTACAAGAGAGAATTCAAAATGCTGCATTGTTAAATTTGCCTCAATGGTACGTGCAAGGCTTAACGTCATATTTATCTAGGAACTGGGACGTTGACATGGACAATAAAATGAAGGATGCCATGCAAAATAAAAAAAGACTCAAGTTTAACCGTTTGAGCCAAAAAGATGCATTGTTTGCTGGTCATTCTCTGTGGAAATATTTGGTTGATAAATACGACGCTGATATCATTGCCAATATGGTTTATATAACAAAATTAACACGCAATTATGAAAGCGCGTTTTTATATGTAACCAATATTGAGTTTGCTGAAATTCAAAAAGATTATATAGATTATTATAAAGGCCTTTATGCCAAGGAATCGTCATTGCTGCAAGATTTTCCAGTTGGTGAGTTTAAAGTTAAAAAGAGAATAGCACCTTACATTCAAACACAAATGAAAGCTAGCCCTAAAGGGAATTATTTGGCTTTCACCACCAATAAAAACGGAAAATATAAAGTTTATTTGATGGATCTAAAAAATGGTAAATCAAAGAAAATATTCAAGGGAGGACTAAAATATAACCAACTGATAATTGACCAATCTTTTCCTTTATTAGCTTGGCAAGCAGGGGGAGATAAGTTGGCTTATGTTTATGAAAAAAAGGCCCAGGTTTTTTTAAGAACAGTTGATTTGGTGAATAAAAAAGAGGAGACTATTAGGTTTCTTAAATTTGATAAAATAACTGGAATAGATTACAGTGATAATGGCAGAACCATTGTATTATCAGCTATCAGGAAAGGTCAGAGTGATATTTATACTTATGATGTTCCAACTAGGAAAGAAAGGCAAATAACTTCCGATTTTTATGATGATTTGGATCCAAGGTTTGTAGATTTTTCAACTAAGATTTTATTTAGTTCTAATAGAACAAAAGACTCATTAGGGGTTGGGTTAAAATCTAGTATCGACGACGATAATAATTTTGATATTTTTCAATATGATTTGGAAACAAATAGCAGAAAGCTGAAAAGATTAACCAATACTTCTTTTATAAATGAGAGACAGCCCATTGATTATAATAAAAATTATTTTGCCTATTTATCAGATTATAATGGCGTGAGAAATCGCTATGCAGCAAGGATTGAAGAGGTTTATGATTTTACTGAAATCAATGTAAAATACCATGATAGTTTGGAAAGAGAGGTGGATACCTTGATTTATACTGATAGCCCATCTTGGAAGGGCAATAGTTTTACTTACCAGGGAAAAGAAATTGTTTTAGATGCCAAGGTTGAAA
>JBILJL010000102.1:0-7666 GCA_044377255.1 Bacteroidia bacterium | reverse complement strand
TTGGGTTTGAACCAAACCGCAAGCACAACCGATTGGTAAAAGACAAAACAATTGATGGTAAAATTAGAAAAGATTGGATGGTAAGAGCCGCTTATGGCTGGTATTATCAGCCACCATTCTACCGCGAGCTAAGAGATTTTAATGGCCTATTAAATCCAAACATCAAAGCCCAAAGAGCCATACATTATGTGCTTGGAGGCGATTTAAATTTTATAGCTTGGAACAGGCCATTTAAGTTTGTAACCGAAGCTTATTACAAAAAATTAGATAACCTTATTCCTTATGAAATTGACAATGTACGGATACGTTATTTTGCCAATAACAATAGCAGTGGTTATGCAACTGGACTTGATTTTAGGGTAAATGGTGAGTTTGTAAAAGGGGCAGAAAGTTGGGCCAGTTTGAGTTTCATGAAAACACAAGAAAAAATTACCGATGCCTTGGATGGGCAAGGCAAGCCAATAACTCCTAGCTATATTCCCAGACCAACCGACCAAAGGTTTACCTTTGCTATTTTTTTTCAAGATTATTTAAGGAGCAACCCAAAATTTAGGATGAACCTAAACCTAGTTTATGGAAGTGGAATGCCTTTTGGCGTGCCAGATCGCAACAGGTACAATGATGTTTACAGAATGCCAAGTTACCGAAGAGTAGATTTAGGCTTTAACCGGGTTTTGGTAGCAGAAAACACAAAGGAAAGAGACAATTGGTGGAAACGAAATATTAAGTCGGCTTGGCTTGGCTTGGAAGTATTTAACTTATTAGGCGTAAACAATACCATCAGTTATATATGGATTGAAGATGTGAGCGCTAACAGGTATGCTGTGCCAAATTACCTAACAAACAGAAGGGTAAATATTAAATTAATGGCCAAGTTTTAAGGAGTAAATTTACACATGAAGCCGAAAGAAAATACTTCGAAAATTCTTGATTGGAAACTTCTTGTTAAAATTTTCTCCTTGGCTTTGCCTTATCAACGAAAATTTTATACCGCAGTTTTTTTAACACTTTCAATTGCCATATTAGGACCAATCCGCCCCTATTTAATTCAGCATACGCTAGATACTTATGTGGCGGTTAAGGACCCAAATGGATTGCTAAATTTTTCATTATTAATTTTTCTCCTGCTCATCATTCAATCTGCTATGCAATGGTGGAGCACTATTTTAGCAAATTTCTTGGGGCAACAAATTATTTACGACCTAAGAAATAAAGTGTACAAGCACCTACTTTCATTGAAGCTAAAGTTTTTTGACCAAACACCTGTTGGCACTTTAGTAACAAGGAGTGTGAACGATATTGAAACCATCAGCGAGGTGTTTAGCGAAGGCATGATTAACATTGCAGGAGATATTCTTCAAATAGTATTCTTGCTTGTTTTAATGTTTGGAACCAATGTTAAATTATCACTTGTTTGTTTGTCGGTTCTACCATTTTTATTTTATAGTGGCTACCTATTTAAAGAGAAAATCAAAGAAAGCTTTGAGGAAGTGAGAAACGAAGTAGCTAAGCTAAATACCTTTGTTCAAGAGCATTTAAGTGGCATGCAAATAGTGCAGCTCTTTAACCGAGAGGAAAGGGAATATGAGTCGTTTAAAGAAATAAACAAACGTCACAGAGATGCGAATATTAAAAGCGTATTTTATTACTCGGTATTTTTTCCTGTTGTAGAAGTATTATCTGCCATATCCATAGGTTTATTAGTATGGTATGGAGCCAAAGGCGTGTTAACCCAAGATATTACTATTGGCAAATTAATAGCCTTTATTCTATACATCAACTTATTCTTTAGACCCATCAGAACACTTGCCGACAGATTTAATAATTTACAAATGGGGATGATAGCCTCTGAAAGAATTTTTTTGTTGATGGAAGATGAAAGAGACAAAGAAATTGAAGGAAAAATAGCATTAACCCATACCAATGGCAACATTCAATTTAAGGATGTATATTTTTCATATATACCTGGGCAAGCGGTATTAAAAAATATCAACTTCCAGGTAGAAAAAGGAAAAACCATTGCCTTGGTTGGCGCAACAGGAGCTGGCAAATCTAGTATCATCAACCTGTTGAGCAGGTTTTACGAAATTGAATCGGGCGCTATTTTAATGGATGGACATTCAATTAATGACTATACATTAGCTAGTTTGCGAAAAAAAATAAGTGTGGTGATGCAAGATGTTTTTCTCTTTACAGGAACCATTATAGAAAACATTCAGCTTTATGATAAAAGCATATCTGAAGAAAAAATAATTGCTACAGCAAAGTTATTGGGTGCGCATCATTTCATCAGCAATATGCCAAATGGATACCACCAAAAAGTAACAGAAAGGGGCGCAAATCTATCAGTAGGTCAAAGACAATTGATTTCATTTGTGAGGGCAATGGTAGTAGACCCAGCTATACTTGTTTTAGATGAAGCTACCTCCTCTATTGACCACGAAACGGAGGAAATTATTCAAGAAGCAATCATTAAAATGCGTGAAGGCCGGAGCAGCATTGTAATTGCCCACAGACTAAGTACCATAGCCAATGCCGATGAAATATTGGTATTAGAAAAAGGCGAAATTGTAGAGCGTGGCACCCACAACAACCTACTACAAAATAACGGCTATTACCAAAAATTGTACGAACACCAATTTGCAGATTAAGTGCAAATGTCAAAATAATGGCCAGCAAATGATTGGGTCATTGTAAATTCAAAATTGTATTTGAACTGGCTCACTTCAAAATCTATTATTTTCTTATATTCGCAAAACATAAAATTTATACGTATGAATCTATCTGGAAAAACAGTTTTGGTCACTGGCGCTTCGCGCGGAATTGGCAAAGGCATTGCCCAAACTTTAGCAGCAGCTGGCGCCAATATTGCCTTTACCTTTGTTAGTTCTGTTGAAAAAGCCCAAGCATTTGAAGCAGAATTAATAGCCACTGGCATCAAAGCCAAAGGATACCAAAGCAATGCCGCAGATTTTTCTGAAGCCGAAAAGTTAGTAGAAGAGATCATGAAAGAATTTGGTAGCCTCGATGTATTGGTAAATAATGCCGGTATTACCAAAGATAATCTACTCATGCGCATGAGCGAACAACAGTGGGACGATGTGCTAGATACCAACCTAAAATCTGCGTTTGCCATGACAAAAGCGGCCATGAAACCAATGATGAAAGCCAAAGCAGGGTCTATTATCAATATCACATCCGTTGTTGGTATCACTGGCAATGCTGGTCAGGCCAACTATGCTGCCTCCAAAGCAGGCATGATAGGCTTAACTAAATCTGTAGCCAAAGAATTGGGTTCAAGAAACATTAGGTGCAATGCCATAGCACCTGGCTTTATAGAAACAGAAATGACCGAAACATTAAGCGATGACATTCGCGCAGAATGGGTGAAAGGAAGTCCTTTGAAACGTGGCGGAAAAGCAGAAGATGTTGCCAATTGCGTATTGTTCTTAGCTTCCGATGCTTCTGCATATATTAGCGGCCAAACCATCAACGTTTGTGGTGGTATGGTGATGTAAGTATTCAATTCATGTTTTTTAATTCAGCTTATCCGGTTTTATGGTTACTGGCCAGTTCTGCATTGGCCCTTGTGGTAAGCTATGCGCTATACAGAAATAATCCGCTTAAGTTTAGTAAGAAATGGATGGAATATACCATCATGGGTATTCGTTTCTTAGTTGTTTTCATCCTCTGTTTTTTACTGCTTGAACCAATGATAAAATGGGTAACAGAAAGAAAAGAAAAACCTATTTTAGTGCTGGCCATTGATAACAGTGAATCTATGAAGCAAAGCAAAGATTCTAGCTACTTAAATAATTTATTTGGCAATGATTTAGCATCATTTAAAGAGGCCGTCTCAAATAGATTTGATGTTGTTACTTATACTCTAGGTGAAAAAACAAAGAAAGAAAATACCTATAGCTTCAGAGAAAAATTAAGCAATATATCTGATGCATTGGTTCAGATAGAAAACGACCAGTATAACTTAAACCATACAGCAACTATACTCATCAGTGATGGTATTTATAACCAAGGAAGTAATCCTACTTATGCCTTGCAAAAAGGTTCAGCGCCTATATACACCATTGCCATTGGCGATACCACGCAAAAAAAAGATGCGCTCATTGCTAAGGTAAAGCATAGCAATACGGTTTATGCTGGCAACGACTTTGAAGTAATGGCAGATGTAAAAGCATTTTTTTGTAATGGCGAAAACATCAACATCAGTTTAAGTGAGGGCAACGAATTATTGTTTAGCTCAAACTTAATCGCGCGTGGCAACAACTTTTACAGTACACAAAAAATAAGTTTGAGCAACGCCAAAGAAGGCCTGCATACCTACCAAATAAGCATTGCACCCTTAAACAAAGAGTCGAATCTGTTGAATAATAAAGTGCAAATTCAAGTAAATGTGGTTCGAACCAAACAAAAGATTGTGTTACTTTATTTAAATGCTCACCCAGATATTGGAGCAATTGTAAAGAGCCTAGAAGACAATCCAAACTATGAGCTTTCTAGCTATTCATTGTCTGATTACAAAGATGAAGGGATAAATGAGGCAAGTATGTTTATCTTGCACCAAGTGCCAGGCTCAAGAGGAGAAGGCGCTAAATTATTGCAACGCTTGCAACAAAATAATATCCCTATTTTTCATATCATAGGTAGGCAAACTGGCCTAGCCTTTTTAGCCAATGCCGGTACTTTAAAAATAACCGGACCAGCGCAAAATAGCAACGAATCGCAAGCATGGGTGAACGATAATTTTCCTTATTTTCAAATAGACGAAAATCTAAAAACGAGTATCCAAAAATTTGCTCCTTTGATTGCGCCTTATGGCAATTACCAAATTCCTGCGGAGGCACCTGTACTTTTGTTTCAACAAATAGGTTCAGTAAAAACAAATACTCCACTTTTATTTTTTACCAATTCAAAAGGATTCAACCAATCATTCCTATGCGGAGAAGGCTTTTGGCGTTGGCGTTTACAAGATTTCGTTTTGAACCAAAACCAATTCAATACCCAAACTTTTATTTCTAAAATTATTCAATGGACAGCAGGTAAAAACGACCGAAGCAAATTTAGGGTCAGCCCTACCAAAAAATTCTACGACGAAAATGAATCGGTGGTTTTTGAAGCAGAACTTTTTAATGAGCTCAATGAAAGAATAAACAACAAAGAAATTAGCCTAACCTTAAAAAACGAGGCACAAAAAACATTTAACTATCAATTTAGCAAAACAGAGCAAGCCTATAACTTAGATATTGGAAATATGGCTCCTGGAAAATACTCCTATGAGGCACAAGTAAATGGCTCCACAAACCTAAATGTACCCAAAGGCCAAATCCATATCAGGTCCCTACAAATAGAAGCCATGCAAACCAAGGCAGATTATCAGTTATTGGCAGCAATTTCCTCTGAAACAAATGGAAAGGCTTATACCAAAAATGATTGGCAAAAATTAGCTTCCGAATTGCTAGAAAACAGCAATATGAAAACGGTTGTTTACAAACAAGATGAGCTAAAGAACTTGTTGCATCAAAAATGGATTTTCTTCTTAATCATACTTCTAATAAGCTTTGAGTGGCTAACAAGGAAATGGAATGGCTTTATTTAGTTGTTTTTACTATCAAAACCTGCAATCAAATTTTTATCGCATAGATTGCCTATTAAATGGCAGATTGATTATTCTTATTGCTCCTTCATTCCTTTGTTGAAACAATGCCTACATCTTGCCTCATAGGTATCCTTTTCGCCTAGCATGATAAGTGATTCGTGACTGCTCTTTCGAAAAGAATGAGTAGCCAAATCTCCACAAACCATGCAAATGGCATGTACCTTGGTAACATATTCTGCAATAGCCATTAATTGAGGCATTACCCCAAAAGGCTTACCTAAATAATCCATATCAAGTCCCGCAACTATGACCCTAATGCCTTGTTCAGCCAATTTTTCGCAAACATAAAGCAACTCGCTGTCAAAAAATTGAGCCTCATCAATGCCAACCACAGTAGCATCATTGCTCATCAACAAAATATTCAATGAGTTGCTAACCGGGGTTGATAAAATGGCATTGTCATTGTGCGATACAACATTGGTTTCATCGTACCGAACATCAACGGTAGGTTTAAAAATTTCAACTTTTTGGTTGGCTATTCTTGCCCTATTTATCCTCCTTATAAGCTCCTCCGTTTTGCCAGAAAACATAGAACCACAAATAACTTCAACCCATCCTTTTCGTTGGTTTAAATGATGCCTTGGTTCTATAAACATTTGTTCAATCATGTGTTTGCTCTACTATGCTAAATGGCCTGCTAATATCTTAAATTGTTGATTATTATATTTCAATTATGTTAAAATTTGTAGAAATAAAGACGCAAGTTATGAATTCTCTTCAGTTGGTAAGCAAAATCAGGTCGAAAACAGACCACCTCAATCAAAATATTTTAGAATTACTCAATGGCAAGCTCCCATTTAATAGCATAGACAAGGATGTATTGAAAAAGCAATGTCTTGATTTATACGAACTTATTTTAAAATTAAAAACAGATTCAGAGCTGGTTGAAGAGAAAAACATCCAAAAAAGTTTTCAGCAACTTACCCAAGAAATTGAGGTTCCAAGTTTGGTTCAAACCAAAATGGAGGAGAAAAAAATTGAGCCTGAACCAATTTTGCCAATAGAAGAGCCAAAAGAAACCTTCACTCAAAAAATAGAAGAAACTCTTGTCACAACCCAAAATTTTCAAGAGGTAATTTTCTTGGCCGATAAAAAAATGGAGTCGTTGGATGAAATCATAAGTAAGGTGGAAATTCAAGAAACAGTAGAAATTCCAGCTGCTGAAGATTCATTTGTTGCTGAGGATATAGAAATAGAGGAAATGGAAATTGCCTCATTCGAAAACAGAGACCTTCCTCCTGTAAACATTGAAAAGGCTATTGAAAACAAAAGAATTCAATATACCGTAATGCCAGATAGAGATGAGCAAAAAACAGTACCACTCAATGCCACTTTTAAGGAAAAAGAATTAACCTACAACGAAAAAATTGCCCAAGTAAATCCACCAGTGATTATACCAATGGCCGAGAATACAATTGAAGCACCTATAGATAGCATTAAATCTGCCATTAATCTCAACAAGAAGATTTCTTTTGTGAACGAACTCTTTAAAGAAAATGTAGTTGAATACGCCAAAGCAATCGACCGCATGAACAATGCAACTGATAAAAATGATGCCTACCGAATTTACAACGAGTTAAAGCACCATTACAATTGGGACAATAACCATGAATTGGTGCACGACTTAGAGAGATTGATTAAGCGCAGGTTTGCTTAATCAATTTTCTTTTCAAAAATTCTCAACAACAATTCATCTAATTTCTTGATATCTTCTGGCAAATTAGGATCACGGGTATCCCACTTCCACTCTTGCAATTCAACCCCTTTTCTTAGCCTTACAAAGTGCGTTTCTTCGCCAATGGTATAAATGGTATTGTTACTTTGCTTCATTTGATCAACCGTAGCATAAATAAACTCAGCATCCTTTTCTTTAACTTTTTTATACTCTGTGTACCTATTGGTAATGGTGCTTTTTTGAAATAATTGGCCATTCTCGGCCAAAATATAAGTATTGGTACCACCCGTTTTTTGATTCATGTAACCAAATTCCAA
>JBILJL010000101.1:0-7731 GCA_044377255.1 Bacteroidia bacterium | reverse complement strand
AGTTTAAGCCACCTAATAACCAGCTTACTGTTTTGTTTTTTGTGGCAAAGTTAAAGGTGGTGTTCAATTGGTGCACTGCCCATTCTGTTTCAATTTTGGTGTCTTCTCCAAGGGTATCAATAAATGGTGCATCTTCTACCACATGAGCCAATTGAAATACAATGGCAATAGCAATGCCGCATACAAAAACTGTAACACCGTATCCCATTAAAGTATAGGCAATACCTACATTATAAATAGGTAGAATTAAAAATAATCCCACATAGCCAATTTTGGTAGCCCAAAAAGCAAAATGCTCAGAAGGCTTCATTTTACGAATTGGGGTAAAGTCGGAAATTTTTCTAGAAAAGTACTTCCTAAAATCATTCATAAATATCCAAAACAAATAGGTAAGGCCATAAAGCAACAAACCATAAATGTGTTGAAATTTATTGAACCAATACTTAGGTTGAGTAATGTGCACCCTGATCCAAGGTTTGATATCGATGTCATCATCCATTCCTTCTATATTGGTATAAGAATGGTGGTTTACATTGTGCTTGAGTTTCCACATAAAGCTTGAGCCACCTAGTAGGTTCAGTGAGTAGCTCATCATGTTGTTTACCCATTTTATTTTGCTGTAGCTGCCATGCGCGCCATCGTGCATCACATTAAAGCCAATTGCGGCCATATCAAAACCCATGATGGCGCAAATGCCTAGGCTCAACCAGCCAGATGCAGGGGTAAAAAACACCAAAATAGCATAACATGCCACCAAAATGCTAACCAGAATAATTGTTTTGAGGTATAATTTAAAATTACCAGTGTAATCAATGCGTTTCTCAACGAAATATTGATCAACCCGGTCTTTTAATGTATTGAAAAATAATGCGTTACTATTATTAAACTTAATTTTTGCCATTCTAATTGTATTTGGTCTGCAAGATACCTAAAAGTTTGTAAACCATTCCTGATTGATAGCAGGTTTTACACAAAAATTAAAATAATAGCTCTAAAAAACTGATATTTGAAGGTAAAAAAAATCAACTTGAGATTCCAAGACGAACAATCCTTAAAAGACTTGATAAGCCAATTGGTTGATCACAATAAGTTGAAGCCCAAATTATTAGAGGCAAAACTCATAGCAGAATGGCCCCGTATTATTGGTGAACCTATTGCCAAATATACCGAAAGGGTACAAGTGCACAAAGGGCAATTAATTTTACATATCAGCTCCCCAGCCTTGCGCAACGAACTCAGTTTCCAACGCAAAGCCTTGGTAGCACTCATCAACAAAGAACTCGATTGCGATTTCATTGAGGATGTGTTGATTAAATAGTGGGTTTTTCCTATTTATTAATATTAAAATAACCTAATTATTGTTTTCCAAAAATTGGATCCAATAGATTGAGGTTTCATTCTTCTCATAATTTATGTTATTTCGAATCAAAATTAACAAACATGACAAAGCAACTAATTGAGTGTGTTCCCAATTTTAGTGAGGGGAACGATATGGGTATTATTAAGCAAATTACCAATGCCATTGAGTCGGTTGAAGGGGTAATGTTGCTAGATGTAGATCCAGGAAAGGCAACCAATAGAACAGTGGTAACTTTTGTGGGGGAGCCTGCTGCTGTTATTGAAGCAGCTTTTCAGGCAATTAAAAAGGCAGGCGAAATTATTGATATGCGCAAACACAAGGGCGAGCATCCGCGCATGGGCGCTACTGATGTTTGTCCTTTAATTCCAGTAAGTGGAATCAGCATGGAAGAAACTGCTGAATATGCTAAAATTTTGGCAAAAAGAGTGGGAGAGGAGTTAGCCATTCCTGCCTATTTATACGAGCATGCGCAGCCAAACAAATCAAGGAGCAATTTATCTGTTATCCGCGGTGGTGAGTACGAAGGCTTTTTCGATAAAATTAAATTGCCAGAATGGAAGCCAGATTTTGGCGAGGCAGTTTACAATGAGAAGTCGGGCGCAACTGTTATTGGCGCCAGAGATTTTTTAATAGCCTATAATATCAACCTAAACACAAAATCGGTTCGCTTGGCTAACTCAGTGGCTTTTGATGTGCGCGAGGCTGGCAGAACCAAACGCGAAGGCAATCCCATTACTGGTAAAATTGTAAAAGATGCAGCTGGCAATGATGTTAGAATACCAGGCACTTTAAAAGAGTGCAAAGCCATTGGTTGGTTCATTGAAGAATATGGCATTGCCCAAATTAGCATGAACCTCACCAATTATAAAATCACCCCAGTTCACAAGGCTTTTGATGAAGTTTGCAAAAGTGCAGAATCAAGAGGCATGCGCGTTACGGGTTCAGAATTGGTTGGTTTGATCCCATTAGACGCGATGTTAGAAGCGGGTAAATATTACTTGCTCAAACAAAAACGTTCGTTGGGTGTAAGTGAAGAAGAGTTAATAGAAATTGCCATCAAATCTTTAGGCTTAAATGAACTTTCTGCTTTTGATCCACAGCAAAAAATCATTGAATACAAATTGCGCAACGCGGCAAACGAAAAATTGATTCGCATGAACCTCGTTGCTTTTGCCAATGAAACCGCAAGTGAAAGTCCAGCCCCAGGTGGTGGCTCTATTAGTGCTTATGTTGGTGCTTTAGGGATTTCATTGGGTACCATGGTGGCTAATTTAAGTGCTGGCAAAAGAGGCTGGGAAGACCAAGTATCTTTCTTTAGTGATTGGGCTCAAAAAGGTCAGGTTATCAAAGACAAATTACTCAAAGCGGTTGATGAAGATACTGCGGCTTTCAATAAAATCATGAATGCATTCGGCTTACCTAAATCAAATGATGCAGAAAAATTGGTTCGAACCGAAGCCATTGAAGCAGCAACCAAATACGCCTGCGAAGTTCCTTATGCAGTGATGCAAACCAGCTACGATTCTTTGGCGCTATTAGCGGTGATGATTGAAAAAGGCAACCAAAACTCCATTACAGATGCAGGAGTGGGTGTATTGTGCGTAAAGACTGCGGTGCGTGGTGCATACTTTAATGTGTTGGTGAATGCACAAGGTTTAAAAGACCAAGCTTATGCAAAAGCCATGATTGAAAAGGCTAAAGCATTGTTGGCTAAAAACCATACTGAGGCAGATGCTTTGTTAACTAAGGTTGAAGCGGCTATTGCTTAATTTGTAAATACTGCCAAGTATGAATTTAATTAAAAAGCTCATCACACTCGTTTTAATGATTGTGGCGCCGCTAATAAGTGGCAAAGCATTTATTGAATATGCCAATATCAGTTACCTCAACAAAAAGCCTAGTTATCCTTTTGGCAAAGAGTTGATGAAAACCATTCAGGTGAATGATATTTCATATTTGGCCAATTACCAGAGCGAAATTTTGAGCATAGGATTGGTGTTTTTGGCTGTTTCTGTTTTGGCTTACATCAGCATGATGATTAAGGCCTTGATTAACTTGGTTTGGCTGTCATTAATTATTTTGGTTGGGTATTTTATTACCTCCCACGCTGGATTGTAATTTTTTTTATTTCCTGCCATTAGAAAAGCTTAATTTAAATTAGGTCTGGTCGACTAAATCGTAAGTAGCCGTTTTAAATTTGAGTTGTTATTAAATCAATTTCAAAAAGCACAAGTTGCCAAAAAATAAATATTTGAAAATTGGGAATTATATTTATTTTACCTAAATTTAGTTTACATTTAATTAGAAAATGAAAGAATTTCACTTCCTTACAAGTTGCGCTAAAATCATATTTTTTCTATTCTTAGGTGCGTTCCTTTTATGTTTTGGTTCCTGTAAAAAAAAGGACTCGAGGTATAATTTTAACAACAATATAATACCCCAAGTAAATAATTACAGCTCGGTTTTTTGTAAGATTAATGATTCTAATTGGTGCGATTGTATGCCCTTAGGACAAGGATTTAAGACATCTGGTGTTTACGCAGATTATTTTTTAACCTATCAGAATAGGCCTTTAGAAATGAGAATAAGAGATTATTGCGATACTAACTATAGAAGTTTCTTTTTTTACATAAATGAATTTACTGGTGTTGGTAAATACATTTTGGCAAGCAAACCTAGTTATGCAAAACATGAATACTTTTTAAAAATATTAATAATTTTGTTGTTTTTAGTACGAATTTATACAATACTGGAATTGTGGAAATCACAAATTTTGATTCAGTAAAAAAAGTGTTTTCTGGCAAATTTTCTTTAAATCTTTCAGATAGCATTCAAACAATAGTTATAACAGATGGAGTATTTAAAAATGTAAAATATAATTAACTAATTTAATCAACCTATGAAACAATTACTAACCCTTTTAGTGATTTGCCAAATGACAAATCTTGCCACAAGTCAAACCTCTTTTTCTGCATCAAACTCCTATTTATCTGCTTCTAGTTCGGGAGATTACACAATTTATAGTAACTCTGCAACATCGCTTTCTCAAATTGATAAACCATTTGTATTGGTTGAAGGATATGATACTAAAAACAATAACTCTGCAATAAATACTTTCGGATATATATCATCAATATTATCAAATCAGTTAGGCATTCAACTTCTTTCACAAGGATATGATATAATCGTATTAAATTTTGCAGATAATGGAGATTATATTCAGAGAAATGCATTTTTAGTGGTTGAACTTTTAAATAGAATTAATTCTGCTAAACAAGGCAATGAGCAAATAGTAGTTTGTGGATTAAACACTGGTGCTATAGTGGCAAGGTATGCGTTATCTTGGATGGAGGCAAATTCAATGAGCCATAATACCAGATTATTTGCCTCAATTGATGCACCTAATAAAGGACTGAATGTCCCTCCAAGTTTTCAGTTTTTAGTAAAGAAATTAGGGCTCACACCTGCTCCACAAATATTTGCTAGCTTGTTTGGAATTGATGGAAAAATGTATAAACAATTGGTTTATAATTCTACCAATGGTTCTGGTTTATGGCAAGGAAGATCTTTTGAATTTATTGCTTTTTTCAATGAATTTAACAGTTTAAATGGGAATGGTTTTCCTAAACTTTGCAAAAACATTGCCATATCAAATGGAGCAAAATTACCTAATATTTATAATGGAATTGGAACAGGAGGACCAGAACTTGCTTTAAGTTATGATTTTCGGGTTCCAAATAACATCATTTTTGGCAGTTCTAATCCCAATGGAACATCATCCATTCAAGGAGGACTCGCTTACTCTTTTTCTAAGCAAATTCAAGGAAGTTTGCCCCCTACAACTATCCTCTTTATGGGTGCTCAAAATATTGGCTTTATACAACAAACATTCAACATCCCATTTATTGAAAACGATGGTATTGATATTTGTCCTGGAGCGTCAACAGACATTTTTTTCAAAGAATTTGATAACTATGTTAAATCTTTACAAACAACTTATGCACAAGAAACACACGAATTTGGTGGTACACTTTCCAAATTTACAATGGTTCCTACATCCAGTGCCTTGGGAATATCTGATGATTGGTTTACCAATATTTCTAAAAATCTAACGATTTCTTGTAGCATTCCTTTTGATGCCTATTATGCACCAATAAATAGAAATAATGATATTCTCACTAATAGCACAATTGGTTCTAATTGGTTGTATGACCAAATAATGGTGACTAATAATTTGATAGAAATTACTTCTGCAACCCCGTTTAATTTTGGTGAAAATACAAGCGATATTATTTTTAACGATTTAACGGTGAAAAATCAAGGTTCTCTCTATATTAACGGTAATTATGCAACAGATAATATTTCTAGAAATTCCTCATTTAGTAATCCACAAACAGCAACAAAGGAAAATTCCACATTTACAGTATACACCTCCTGCAAAAAAACAGTAAAAATAACAATTGATAATGGAAGTTATCTAAATATAGGTGATTATAATAGAGGTGGTATACTACATATTCAGCAAGGAAGTGAATTGTTATTAAAGAATGGTTCAACTACAATTTTAGATGCCAACTCTAAAATTGTAATTGGTAACGGGGGAAAATTAGTATTTGAAGCTGGGGCTTTGTTAAATTTACTTAAAAGCACCTCTACCATTGAAATTTTGAATGGAGGTAAAATTCAAATTGGCCCAGATGCAACCTTTGCCTTTAGTGGAGAAGGTTACATGGTATTTGAGGATAATTATCCTGTGAAAACAAATATTATTGCAGGTGGCCCAAATGCTAAATTTTATATTGATGGTTCAAACAAAAGAAAAGTTATTGAGGTAAAAGGCAATGAGGCACTTTATCCTTCGGATTATTTAGCCTCATTTGAGGTAGTAAATTCAACAATTGTATTAAATGAAAATACTAGAATGATTGTTGGTTGCCCGCTTAAATTATATAATGTTGATATATTACCTAATCCATCAAGTCCGAATTTACAGCATAGAGGTTTACACCTTTTTGGGCAAAAAACTGAAATTAGTGTTTTAAAAGTAGTCCGTGGTGTAAGGGGCATAACATCATATAATAATTATTACCACAATGATTTAAATATTAGTGCCTATACGGCAACTAATTGTATCGTGGGACTTTGGGCAAATGATAAGGCGGTAAACATTTTTTCTGGCACATTTACAGATAACTCACAACAAGGTATTTTCCTAAACGCGCTCTCTAGGCCAAGTGAACTTAACAGTATTACTGCCTCAAGAAATATCTCTGGAGTTGATGTAATTAGCAATAAAGGGGTGTTAACTAAGTTTACCTATCCAAATTTTCAATTTAATGGGAGTGGTATTTATGCAGATAATTCTACTATTTCTGCTCAATGCGGTAAAATAAATAACAGTAAAAATTATAACATTTATCTAAAAAATAATGCATTATTAGATTTAGATCCTGCTCATATTTTAAATGCTGGTTTAATTGATTTTTCCAATTCTAGCAATGTCTATACTCCATTTATTATTCGTCTGGATAAAGCTGCACATGGTCCCTATTTAAATAATTCAAAATCGAATTTTCTTTCTCAAGATTGGAGAATTTGGGGTGACCTTCGCACAATATCCTCATTATTTAGCTTCTTGTATTGGCCAATTAGTGTTAATCAAAATTTTTGGCCACCATCTCCCGGAGGTCTAAATGTGCCAATATTGAATTCCATGTATAAAGTCACCTTTAAATCATTAAAATGGCCTAGAAATATACCAACCATTGTTGACTTAAATTATTTTGACAATACTACATTATCGGCTTCACCCAACACTTCAATATGCAATCCATTTAATAATACTCAAATGTCAATATTTAATGGAGTAAGAAATAAATACAAGTTGAATGATGGAAGAAACATAAAGGATTTATTAAAATCTGGGGTTGATAAACTTTATAGCCCACAAGCAGATGTTTTAGGTGCAATTCAGGATTTTAAAGATGTCTTAAATGAAACTTATACAATTGATGAGTTAAGTGAATGGACAATTCCATTAATGTACACTTTTGATAAGCTATACGAAAGTATCGCTAGAGGCCTGCAAAACAAAACTCTAAATGAGATTAATTCAGATGGTACAGACCCAATATTTTTCACATCAACAATAAGCCTTTACAATACTTGGATAACTCATTTTTCTGAAGATAATAAGTTAAAATTCACACTAAAATTAAATAAAGCACTTTTTAACAGGCTTTTCAATAAAATTGAATTTTCTTTACTTCAATTAAATTGCTTAACACAAATTTCAGATGAGGATGACTTACCTCTGCTTCAATATTATATTTGTGTTTTAGATAAAGAGGTGAAAATGGCCAATGGGCAAA
>JBILJL010000100.1:0-7787 GCA_044377255.1 Bacteroidia bacterium | reverse complement strand
ACCCCTTCAGGGTCGTTATTTATCCTATGGATGTTAATTCTATAAATATGCGACCCCTTCTGGGTCGTATGTTTCTTATGGATGTTAATTCTATAAATATGCGACCCCTTCTGGGTCGTATGTTTATGAAAATTTGCTTTTGCTTTAATTAATCGACCCTGAAAGGGTCGTATGTTTATAGAGATTTGCCTTATCAATAATTAATCGACCCTGAAGGGGTCGCATGTTTATAACAAATGACCAATAACGCAAATATTCACCATTGTATAGAAAGAATGAAATAACCTAAAAAAAATCAAATTCCATTTATTCCTAACATGCATAAACATCAATAGCAATTCGTAAATTCGCACATGCGGTATTTTATTCACCTGGCCTATAACGGAAGAGTTTTTCATGGCTGGCAAAAGCAACCCAATGCACCCACTGTGCAGTCTGAAATAGAAGAAAGGCTCAGTTTATTGTTGCGTCAAGAAATTGAAGTAGTAGGCTGTGGCCGAACCGATACTGGTGTGCATGCCAAGCAATATTTCCTGCATTTTGATTTGGATCAAACCGTAGAAACAGAAAAATTAGCCTTTCAACTCAATGCCATCTTGCCAAAAGACATTTCCATCTATGAAGTATTTGAAGTGGATGACCACACCCATGCTAGGTTCAGCGCCACACAAAGAACATATGAATATTGGATCAGCACCAGACCAGATCCCTTTGCACACAGATTGAGTTTTTTACATACCAAGCCACTCAATATAATTGCCATGAACGAGGCTGCACAATTGTTACTTGGCCACACAGATTTTGAATGTTTTAGCAAAGTACATACCGATGTAAAAACATTCAATTGCAAAATAACACAGGCTGTTTGGGAAGAAAGAGAAAATCACAAATTGGTATTTACCATTAGTGCAGATAGGTTCTTGCGCAACATGGTGCGTGCCATTGTGGGCACTTTGCTCAATGTTGGAAAAGGGAAAATAACTATTGATGATGTACAAAAAATATTGAACAGCAAAAACCGCAGCGAAGCCGGCGAAAGCGTCCCAGCCCATGGCCTCTTCTTAACTAACATTAGCTATCCATTCAAATAACCTTGACCACCAAGGCTCCAAGGCACAGAGAGGTTTTTATTTTTTAATTAAAACATTGCCACCAAGTCACCAAGGCACAGAGATTTTAATTTTTATATTGTTTTGAATAACACCGCCACCAAGATTCAAAGACACTGAGAATATTTACTTTTATTAAAAAAAACTTGGTGCCTTTGCGCCTTGGTGGCAAAAAATTTATTTCTCTAAATATTCCTTGTATTTCTGCTTGTAATAGGGTTGCATTTCTACTGGCACTGTAGGCAAGAGTTCGGTATCGTTGGTATTTTTGCGCTTAAACTTTTCTAAGTATTGCGGATTGGGTTTAGGCATTTCTTTGCCTTGATTAGCCTCACGTTTCTGCTCTTCCTCCTGCTTCTTCTCTGCTTTTTCGTGTTCAAGCAAACGTGTAAGAATTTCTTGCTGACGCATCAAGGTTTCTTGTGTAAGTCGTTTGTTCACCAAATCCTTTTCTGTTTCTTCCATCATTTTTTGCAAATCGCCCAACTCCTTGCCACCACCCATTTTCTCTTTCTCTAATGCATCCATTTGGCTCATCATTTTTTGCATTTGCTGCCTGATGGCCATTTGCTGAGCGGCCATGCGTGCATATTGCTCACTGCCCATTTTACCTTTTTCACCCGTACCATTTTTATTCATGCCATCCTTCAACTGCTTGTTCATTTCCTCCTGCATCTTTTTGAGCTTACTCATAGAAGGCTTGCCTTCACCTGGTTTCTTTTGAGGCTTGCCTTTGCCTTTACTCTTACCTTGTTTTTTCTGCTGCTGTTGTTGCTGCATTTGGTTCAAAGCATCACTCAACATCACACCCAGGTTGTTCATCCTGGTCATGGCATATTGCTGTTGTACCCTTATTTCTCCATTGTTGCGGGTTGCATAATTGTTGCTGGCATTGTCTAAATGACTATTCATTTTTGTTACCTCGCGGTTCACAAAAGCTTTTATTTGAGGAACACGTTTGCTTAAAGCCAACAAACTATCTTCAATCATCTTGGCGTTATCGCGAATGGTTTTTTGTTCCTGAGCCATTTTTACAAACTGCGGATTATAGCCATTGATACTGCGCATTTGCTCCATGATGTTTTCTTGGTCTTTGCTCACCTGAATGAGGTTCTCTAAAATTTCACGAAGGGCCTTTTCATCTATCTCTGCTTCTTCCTCCTCTTCCTTCTCCATCTTATCCTTCATCTTCTCTTCCATCTTCTGCATTTCATCTGCAGCTTCTTTCTGATCCTTGCTTCCTTTTTTGTTGTTGCCGTTTTTAATTTCTTCGCTGCTCTTGTCCATTTTCTCCCCTATCTTTTTCTCTTCCTCTTTGGTATCGGCCATGTCTTTGGGGTTCTCCAATTCTTGGTTCTTTTTCTCTAAGTCTTTCAGGTCTTTTTGCAGCTCTTTAAATTCTTTGTTCAGCTCATCCTGCTTTTGCTTGAGGGCTTCATTGCTTTTGGTTTTCTCCTCGGTTTCCTTAGCTAAATCTTGTTGCTTTTTACTCAGTTCATTTAAATCCTTTAAGGCATCTTCTCTTTTCTTATCAACCTCTAACTCCTTGTACATTTCGAGCATTCTATCCAATTCCTTCTCAACATCTTTGTTGTTGAGTTCCATTTTGTCGAGTTCTTTTTTAATTTGATCTTTGTTCTGCTGCTTCATCATATCCTCTAGCTGCTTCATCATTTTCTTCATCTCATCTGTTAGCAGTTCCTCATACATTTTTTGCAGCTCCATTTGCTTTTCCATGATTCGTTTGTCTTCTTCTTTAAAAGACTGCTCTTTCATGTTTTTTTGTTTGAAATCCTTCTGCAACTCTTCCATCTTTTGCGCCAAATCCTTCTGACGTTGCGTTAAGTTTTCTAATTTTTTCTTTTCCTCATAAGTAAGAGGTTGCTGCGATTTTAATTTGCGCTGCACTTCCTTTAAATCTTTTTGCAATTCCTTAGATTCCTTCAAAGCCTCCTCCATCTTATCTTGCAGGGCTTTGCTATCCGCGGAAGTTTGTTCTTTTATCTCATTCTTATCTGGTGCTTTTATGGCAAATGTTTTCGATTTAACAGATTTAGCACCATGCACACCATCATTGTCCCATAGCTCAAAATAATATTCAATTTCATCGCCACTTTGAAAGTTGATTTCAAACAAATTAAATACATGTAATATTTTTATTGTTTTATCTGCATTGAAAAAAATAGGTTGAACCTGAATTCCTTTTTCAGTTTTTAGCTTCTCAGAAGACTTTATAAAACGATAATTAAAGTTCAGTTTTGTTAAGCCATAATCGTCGCTGCCTTCACCACCAAAGTATATCATCTTGTTGGTCAGCGTATCAAATTGTTCTTCAATATTAATTGCAGGAAATGCATCGGGTACCACTTCAATTTGAAAATACAATGAGTCGCCTTTTGGTACTTGGTTATTGCTTAATTTTACAGAATAGGCATCAGATAAAAAGAACTTTCTATTGAATTGATAATGCACTTGATCACTACTCGAAGCTTTTACTTTGAGTTGATTAAAATTCAAAGAAATTTCATCTGTTTGCTTGCTCGTAAATTGCCATTTTATATTGGTTCCAGCTGGAATGCTAATATCTCCAGGGTTAGATAATACTTCATCTTTTTTGTTGAGGTAATTGGGATAATCTAAACTCACCGAGTAATTCAGCAAAACAGGTTTTGACAATACCTCCAACAAGCGCTGTTCATCTTCAAAACCCAAAGCTTCTAAAAAGAAAGGCGTTGTTTGTTGCAAGTTTTTAAATACAAAAGTAAAATGAGTGGCATCTGTTTTCTCTAACCTCAAAACTTGGTTTTGGTAATGCACAAAAACCTCATTGGGCAATTCTTCACCAGCCAATTTTACCCTCAATTCATAATCTTGGTATTGCTCTGCTTTTAATGATTTATTTTCAATTTCAAAAGTAAAAGGAGCAGGTACTTTAAATGCTTTATCATAATAAATAATACGCTCAGCTCCATCGCTCAAAAGCCTTGGGGCTATTGCTAAAATAAGCAACAATAAAACCAACGGAATGATGGCAAAACGCAGGTATTTATAATTGGTTTTATAATCTACCGCTTTATTAAATTGAACTGGTGCAAGCTCTGCTGTTTTTTGCGCTATGGCTGCTAATAATAAACTTTGTATTTCATCGGTTTGATCCAACAATTGCAGGGTATTTAACAACTTATCTGAAATGGATGAAAAGTGTTTCCCAATAATTTGTGCTGCTTGCCTATGTGTAATTTGCTTTCCTAATCTAAGTAATTGAGCAAGCGGAAATAAAATAAACCTAAGAAGTAAGGCCAATGAAATAAGTAGCAATAAATAAAACAAGATGGCCCTTACATTGGAGGTATACCTGCCATAAAATTCCAATAAGGCAATTAACAAAAAAGAAAGCACAAATAAACCCACAAAGAATATGCTGCCTTTCAATAGCAAATTTTTATAGTACTTTCTAATGAAAGCATCTAACTTTTGAAGTAGAATATGGGTATGAGACATCCTTGTTATAAAACTTACTTAAAATTAAAATCGTTGAGCGAACTATTAAACGAAGGTATTAGGTTGAAATTATAGCCATGATTCAAAGCAAAAATAAAATCGGAAATAAATGCCAAAATAACAATGGCATGGGAATAAGATGTTAACCTGCTATTCCTATATATTAAATTTACGCTCCTCTGCATGTTGCAAGTATAAGGTAAATGCCAAAATTTTAATCGAAAATTTACGTAAAAGTGCGCTTAAACTTTCCTTACAAATTCAAACTTATGGCCATTAAACAAGCCTAAATCACTGAGCTTAAGCTGGGGTATCACCAATAAAGCCATAAACGACAAACTCATAAATGGGGCGCGTAGGTTTGAACCTAAAACATTTTTACTAAAATTATCTAGCTCGGTATATTGTTCTGCTACTGCCCATGCCTCTTCATTGCTCATTAATCCAGCTAAAGGCAGGGGTAATACTTTCTCCTCAGCCTCATTGCAAGCCACCAAAGCGCCTTTAGCTGCAATTACCAAATTTATGGCTTTACAAATCTGCTCATCCGAAGAGCCTACTGCAATAATATTATGACTATCATGCGCCACAGAACCAGCAATGGCGCCATTTTTAATGCCAAAATTTTTGATATGGGCAATGGCTGGAGGAGCAGCATTGTACCTATTTAAAACCACTAATTTTAAGAAATCATTTTCAGGCAAGAGCAATTCCGCCGGGGTATTCAAGGTTTCCGTAATCAATTGCCCGTCCAAACAAACTATCACTGGCTCCATTGTTTGGGGCACATAATGTAGGTCTGAACCTATTAATTCTCGCGCAAAGAATTGGTTCAAACAGTTAACATTAACACTTGGAAACAAACATTTGCCATGTTCAGCAACGAGTTGACCTTTTACATATGTTTGGCTTACCTCAAAATCGTTTAGGTTATCTACCACAATAAAATCTGCTGACTCTCCTACTTGCAAAGTGCCATGTTGCAGGCCGTAATGCGCAACTGGGTTCAAGCATGCAACCTGCAACACATCAAAAACATCGTAGCCCAAGCCAACAGCCCTTGCCACCAATTGATTGATATGTCCTAACAACAAAGAATCTGGATGCTTGTCGTCGCTACAAAACATGAGGTGATGGGCGTGTTTTGCCATCAATGGAATGAGCGTATCAAAATTGCGGGCCGCACTTCCTTCTCTTATCAATATCTTCATACCAAGGGCAATTTTTTCTAATGCCTCAGCCAAAGTAAAACACTCATGATCGGTTGAAATACCCGCAGAAACATACTTTCTTAAAGCATCTCCGCTTAAACCCGGGGCATGCCCATCAATAGGCTTGCCATGCCTGTGAGCCGATTGTATTTTGGCATGCACCTCTGCATCATCAAAAATTACACCCGGGAAATTCATCATTTCTGAGAGGTATAAAATTTCTGGTTTTTGCAATAAGGCATCCACCTGGGCCACACTTAAAACTGCCCCAGCTGTTTCAAAAATTGTGGCAGGAACACATGATGGCGCGCCAAAATTAAAATAGAAAGGCACCTGTTTTCCATTTTCAATCATGTATTCCACACCTTGCAAACCCAGTACATTGGCAATTTCATGCGGATCACTAATGGTAGCCAAAGTACCATGTGTAACAGCCATCCTGGCAAATTCGGAAGGCGCTAATAAAGAACTTTCAATGTGCACATGGGCATCTACAAAACCCAGTAAAATAAACTGTTGAGGAGCCTCTTCAATTTCATCTACGCTTTGGATCAAACCGTTTAAAACAGTAAGCGCTGCAGGAAATATTCTGCGCGCGCGTATGTCAACAAACTGCCCATGAATAACCATATATTATCTTTTTAGCTCACCTACATAAAACTGAAATGGCAAGAAAGTTTTTGTACCTGCTTCGGCTAACCAAATAGGTCCATCTTGACCTTGCAATAAAGTGCGGATGGGTTGATTGAACTTAACTTCGTATTCCGACAAACTTTGTAAACACGCGCCACAACTCATAATGGGACCCATAACTTCATAGTCTAATGCCTTTGCAGTTATGGCCATTTCTATTACAGGCACATCTGGATAATTTGCACCAGCATAAAATATGGCCACGCGCTCGGCACACAAGCCACTTGGATAGGCCATATTTTCTTGGTTGTTTCCTTTTACAATTACTCCGTTCTGCAACCTCAAAGCACAACCAACAATAAACCTAGAATAAGGTGCATACGCATTTTCCATTGCCTCTCTTGCAAGTGCCAATAAATTTTGATCCAAATCTGACAACTCCTCAATGCGATCATATTGCTTTACCACCGATTCTCTTCTCACTATTTTCATATTCAATGTTAAGTAAAATTATGCTAAATAGATAAATGCTGGAGTAAACATAATTATTTAAAGAAGAAATAATCTCCACGATACCTATATAAATTGGCTTTCAGCAGATTTACAAACCTCAAATCCCAAAATACTTTGTTAATTTGAGCAGGGAAATATACATTTGCACTGCAAATAACTAAAGGTATTATTTGCCATGTTCCAAGACAATCAAAAATTTTTCGGTGAGGGTTTAACTTACGACGACGTTTTACTTTTACCTGCCTATTCTGAGGTACTTCCGCGCGACGTAATTACTTCTACTCAGCTTTCAAGAAACATTCGCATCAACATTCCAATGCTATCTGCTGCCATGGATACGGTAACAGAATCAAAGCTGGCAATTGCCCTAGCCCAACAAGGGGGGGTTGGCATTTTGCATAAAAACATGAGCATTGATCGCCAAGCCGAAGAGGTGAGGAGAGTGAAAAGAAGTGAAAGCGGAATGATCATGGACCCACTTACGCTGCATGATGGCGCAACTTTAAAAGATGCGCAAAAAATCATGAGTGAAAACAAAATTGGTGGTATTCCAATTGTAGATGGCAATGGTAAGTTGGTAGGTATATTAACCAACCGCGATTTGCGCTTTGAAAAAGACATGAGCAAACCAGTTGCTCAAGTTATGACCAAAGACAGATTAATTACCGCTCCCGAAGGCACAGATTTAACACAAGCAGAGAGCATTTTACAAGAATATAAAATTGAAAAACTACCGGTTATTGATAAAGACGGTAAGTTAAAAGGACTCATTACCTACAAAGATATTTTAAAAATAAAAGACCATCCAATGGCTTGCAAA
>JBILJL010000099.1:0-7803 GCA_044377255.1 Bacteroidia bacterium | reverse complement strand
ATGCCCAAAGTGATAGCAGCAAAATGCAATGGTTCTCCGATGCCAAATTGGGCATTTTTATACATTGGGGAATTTATGCAGTAAACGGTACAAGCGAATCATGGGCATTTTTTAATAGAGAAGTTACATACCCAGATTATATGAAGCAAAGTGAAGGATTCAAAGCAGAAAACTACAAGCCTCAACAATGGGCAAATTTGATAAGTGAATCGGGAGCAAAGTACGCTGTAATCACCGCAAAACACCACGATGGGGTTGCACTTTGGAATACCAAAATGAATGACCTTAGCATTCCTAAAAAGGCTCCAGTTAAACGCGATGTGTTGAGTCCTTTTGTGAATGCTCTGCGAAAAAACAATATAAAAGTAGGAATATATTATTCTCTCATTGATTGGTCGCATCCAGATTACCCGGGCTTTAGAGGCGATTCAAATCGCTATGCAATTAAAAATGATACCTTGCGCTGGAATAGGTTCAGACATTTTTACCAAGGACAATTAGATGAAATTACCAAAACCTACAACCCAGACCTATATTGGTTTGATGGCGATTGGGAGCAAAGTGCCGACGAATGGCAATCTTCATTGGTGAGGCAAAAACTATTAGCTAATAACCCCAAAGCAATTATCAATGGGAGATTACAAGGCTTAGGTGATTATGATACGCCTGAACAAAATTTCCCAGTTACAAAACCCAGCAACAGAGATTGGGAATTGTGTTTAACCAGCAATGATAACTGGGGATATAGGCCGTCTGATAAGCATTATAAAACACCTTATCAAATCATAAGCATATTTAGCGATTGCATTGGAATGGGTGGTAATTTATTACTGGATATTGGTCCTAAAGCCGATGGAACCATTCCTGAAGAACAAGTATATTTGCTCAAAGAACTTGGCAAATGGACCAAACAGCACGATGAAGCAATATTTGGCAGCATTGGAGGAATGCCCCCCGGACATTTTTATGGCTCATCCACCCTTTCCAAAGATTCTACAATACTATACTTATTTGTAAACACTACGGGTGCCAAAAATGTGGTGATTAAAGGCTTAAACAATAAAATAATTAGCGCACAAGTTTTGGGTAAAGGCACAACCATTACTCCAAATATAGTTGGAAAAATATCATGGAGTCTTGTACCCGGTTTGGTGCACTTAGAAATACCCACCGAAGCACAAAACGAATACATAACGGTTATTAAACTTACCCTTGATAAGCCACTCAAATTGTATAACGGAAAAGGTGGCTTCAATTAATACCCAATCCTGAGCCTGTCGAAGGATCACCCTGAGCATGCCAAATGGGTGCCGAAGGAAACGCTCTATTAAACCACAGCGACACCCTGAGCTTGTCGAAGGGCTAACGGACAAAAAAGATAAAACAATTTCAACTAATTGTGTAATTAATTAGGTAGGTTTTAATAGGTTCTTTGTAAGGAGAAAGAAATCTTTTACTGTATGGTAAAAACAGCTCTTTCTCCCTATAAAACATGCTTGTTAAACAAAACAAACCTTATGTAATTAACAAGAAAATCGATAGCTATTTTGATGGTGTTTATCACGCCTTTAAATTTGTCAAACGTTTTTTTACGGAGGTAATTCGCCCTCCTTTTTATTTTCAAGAAGTGATAAACCAATCCTAGGAAATTGATATCAAATCCTTGTCTTTAATTACCCTAACAGGTTTCATTGTTGGCATGGTTTTTACCAAACAATCCCGACCATCCTTAGAAGACTTTGGAGCCACTTCTTGGCTACCTTCCCTCATTGGAATTGCCATTGTACGAGCCTTAGCGGCATTAGTAACTGCCCTTATTTGCGCGGGTAAAGTTGGTTCAAGCATAGGTGCAGAATTGGGTTCAATGAAAGTTACCGAGCAAATTGACGCCATGGAAGTTTCGGCCATCAACCCATTTAAATACCTTGTAGTTACACGTGTTTTAGCCACTTCTTTAACCATCCCCATTCTTGCTTTGTATTGCTCTTTTGTTGGCCTTTTGGGATCTTATGTAAACGTGAATGGTTCTGAATCAAGTAGCCTAACCATGGTTTATAAAAATGCATTTTCAGACATCAGCTTTCTCGACATATTTGCCTCGGTTGTGAAATCCATTTTTTATGGTTTTACCATTGGCATGGTTGGTTGCTATAAAGGATATCATGCCACACAAGGAACGCGAGGTGTGGGCAAAGCTGCCAATGAAGCGGTAGTCCTTTCCATGTTCCTCATTTTTGTTGAAGAAATCATCATTGTTCAAGTAAGCAATTGGATTCGATTATATTAAATCTTATGATTTCAAATAAAAATATAGCACCTCCACCAGTTATCAATATTAAAAATGTTTATAAATCTTTTGGAGAATTAGAAGTGCTTAAAGGTATTAACCTCTCTGTTTTTAAAGGTGAAAATATGGCCATTTTAGGCAAATCTGGATCAGGCAAATCTGTTTTGATTAAAATGATGATTGGACTACTCCAACCAGATAAAGGCGAAGTTTTTGTTTTGAACCAAGAAGTTAAAAATTTACAAGGAAAAGAGTTAGATGCACTGCGTTTGCGTATTGGATTTTCCTTCCAAAATAGTGCCCTATACGATAGCATGAATGTATTTCAAAACCTAGCATTTCCGCTTATCATGAACCACAAAAATTTAAGCAAGGCTGAGATCAGCCATGCAGTGGAGGAAGCCCTAGTAGCGGTAGGATTAGAAAGCAAAGAATTGCAAATGCCCGCAGATCTTTCTGGTGGACAGCGCAAAAGAATTGGCATTGCCAGAACCTTAATTTTAAAACCAGAAATCATGCTTTACGATGAACCAACATCTGGTTTAGATCCTGTTACTAGCAGCGAAATAAACGCACTCATTGTTAGAGTTCAAAAAGAATACCGGACCACTTCTGTAATCATTACCCACGATTTAACTTGTGCCAAAGTAACTTGTAACCGCATAGCTGTTCTCGTTGAAGGTGCTTTCCTAAAAGTAGGAACTTTTGAAGAGGTTTTTAACCAACAAACTGACCTAATTAGTCCTTTTTACAACTATAATTTTATCCAATAAATATGAATAATTCCAATAAAAATAGAAACACCATTGTTGGTATATTTGTTGCGCTAGGCTTAACTTTTTTGCTAGCTGGAATATTGCTTGTAGGCAATTTACATGAAACCTTTAAACGAAAAATTGAGGTAGTAGCCATATTTAAGGATGTAAATGGTCTTAAAACAGGCAGCAATATTTGGTTTTCAGGGGTTAAAATTGGTACTATCAGTAAAATCAAATTTGATGGAAGTAATTCTGTTGCGGTTCATTTAAAAATAGAAACTAAAATAGAACAATATGTGAGGAAAAATGCTACCGTAAAAATTAGCACCGATGGATTAATTGGTAACAAAATTATGCTGATTATTGGGGGTACAGAAGAATACCCAGAAATAGAAGATGGCGACACATTGTTAATAGAAAAAACCTTTTCATCAGACGACATGATCAATATTTTACAGGCCAACAACGTTAATTTACTTGCAATTACAACCGATTTTAAAACTATTTCTAATAAAATGGCAAAGGGTGAAGGCTCAATTGGAAAAATTATCAACGACCAAGCATTATATAATCAAATTCAAGCTACTTCTCTTTCCCTGCAAAATGCTGCTGCAATGGCTCAAAATACTATGCAATCTTTGCAAAAATTTAGTTCGGGTTTGAACCAAAAAGGAACCCTTGCCCACGAACTAACCACAGATACCATTGTATTTAATTCTTTGAAAAATACCATCCTGAAAATGCAAGTTTTGGCTGATACCGCTAATTTGTTTATTGCCAATTTAAACGAAGCTAGCATCAATCCCAATTCACCCATTGGCATATTGCTGCATAACAAAGAGTCTGGCGCACAAATAAAAGAGAGTATTAAAAACCTAGAGAGTAGCTCCAAAAAACTCGACCAAGATTTAGAGGCTGTGCAACACAGTTTCTTGTTAAAAGGTTATTTTAAAAAGGCTAAAAAAGCAAAAAAAGAGAAAAAATAGTTACGGTGGTCTTTGATTAATTTTTTGAATCTGCAATTATCTTTCCATCTTCCATTACAATGGTTCTTTGTGTTTTACTTGCAAATTCTTGGTCGTGGGTAACTATCAATAAAGATTGCTGGTAGCTTTCGGCCAATTCTTGAAAGATATCAAATACCAGCTCACTGTTCTTCTTATCCAAATTACCCGTTGGCTCATCGCCCATGATGAGCAACGGGTTATTAATTAATGCCCTAGCTATTGCAACGCGCTGCTTTTGGCCGCCTGATAGCTGATTGGGCAGCTTCAAGGCCTCGCTTTCAATACCAAGTATTTTTAGCTTTTCAAGGGCATTGTGCTCCACCTCTTGCTCTGTATACTTTCCTAGCTTCAATCCCGGTAACATCACATTTTTTATTACATTAAATTCATTGAGCAAATAATGAAACTGAAACACAAATCCTATCTCCTCATTTCTTACCCGAGCCAGTTCTGCCTCACTTTTATCACGCATCAATAAATTGTGTATTTTCAACTCTCCTTCATAATCTGTATCCATTGTTGATAAAATATAAAGCAAAGTAGATTTGCCACAACCAGATTTGCCTGTTACCGAAACAAATTCACCCTTTTGAACAGAAAAACTGATATTATTTAGTACCTGAATAGTATTTGGGTCATGAAAATATTTATTGATTCCTTTAGCTTCTAATATGATATTATCCATATTTACTTCCCCCTAATAATTACCACTGGATCTATTTTACTTGCCTTGCGAGCAGGCAAATATCCTGCGAAATAAGTAGTAACCGTTGAAAACACAATTGCAACCAAATAGAAATACAAATTATATTCTATTGGGTAGGTTTTAACGGTTGGTAACGCACTGGTGTTAAATGGAATTTGCCCAATTATAGCAGATAATCCGAAACCAAAAATCAAACCCAATATACCACCAAAAAGTCCAATACTCAGAGCAATACTGATGAAAACACAGTTAACATCTGAACCAGAAAATCCAGTGGCTTTCAAAATAGCAATCGAATCCATTTTTTCATAAATCATCATGTTTAAAATATTATAGATACCAAAACCAGCAACAATTAATAAAGTAATCCCAACCACATAAGAAATCAAGGTTCTTATAAAACTACCCGTTTCAAATTGAGAATTTGCCGTTTGAATATCAATGGCATCAACCCCATACAAAGCTTGAAATTCTTTGGCCATTTCTGGAGCCAAATTGATGTCATTCAACTTCACCTGAATGTCGGTCAAAAAACTATTCGATTCACCCATTATTTTTTGCGCAGTGTGCAAGGAACTGTAACTGTTTACCTTATCAATTTCTTGCAAACCCGACTGAAAAATGCCTACTACTTTGAGTTTAACCATTTGGCCTTTAGAGCTGGTAATTTGAATAATATCGCCCACTTGGACTAGCATCTTTTCTGCCACGCCTTTGCCCAATACAATGCTATTAGGTGTGTTTTTTAAATCAATATAATTTCCTGCAATCACATAATCACTAAAGGTAAATAGTTTGGCTTCAGCCTCAACGTCTATTCCATTTATTACACCCATTAAATCAACCGAACCAACATTATAATATACTTGGGTGATAACTTTTGGCGCAACACCCATTACCCTTTTATCCTGCTTAAGTGCTCTGATGATTGCAGCGCTATTCAATACATCCAATCGCTCGTTTTTTGGCTTTACCGAGTGCACAAAATTATATGATTCAGCAAAATTTGCACTTTTATCTATGGGTTGAACCAAGGTAGGTTTTACTTCTTTATAAATCCGTACATGGGGTGTTCTATTTACTACCAAGCCATCCAGTAGCTTATTTAGTCCGCCCATAAAACTTAGCAAAGCTATAAACATGGTAATACTAAATGTAACGCCTATGGCTGCCACCAAAGTTTGTCGCCACCTAGCCATTAACAAGGAAACTGAAATACTTGCAATTAATTTGAGTTTCATTGGCCCGGTTTTATAAGCTCATCCTCTTGAGTTACGCCAGCTAATATTTGAATCATTTTAAAATCCTTTAAACCAGTTTTCACAGCTACCTTATCGCCATTAGATTTAACAACTGTTGAGTCGTTGAGCATATAATTACGAGGGATCAGCAAAGCATTTTTTTCTGTTTGCAACACAATATTGGCTTCAAAACTAACATTGGGATACACCACTTTGGGAAATTGAACAAATTTTGCTTCCACCAAAAATGATTTACTCCTCTCATTCATAATTGGGTAAATTTTACTCACAACAGCCTCAAATACCTCTCCTTTATAACTATCTAAACTTACTAGCACCTTCAACCCTGGCAGCACATGAATGATGTCATACTCATCCACCTGCATTTCTAAAACAAATTGATTGGCATCGCCAAGAATGGCAATAGGTGTTTGTATCCCAACAATTTCTCCTTTGTTTTTTAATATGCTATAAACTTTGCCATCTATCTCACTCCTGAGTGTAAAATCGTCTTCCATTTCATTAGAAATTTTCATATTCCGTTTGCTTTGAGAAGAGTTAAAACTCAGTTGTCGTTTTAAATCATCATATTTTACAACTGAAGAAAAATAAGCACTTTTTGAGGATTGGTATGCAAGTTCTCTTTGTTCCAACTCTACTTTAGTGCCTACTTGTTGATTCCATAAATTCATTTGTCGTTGGTATAAACTCGAATCACTTTTCATTTTATTCAACATCAAATCCTTGTTTAATTCAGCATCTCGTAATTTCCCTTTATTGGCAGTATAATCTGCAAATTCAGAGGCTTGCCGTGCATTTTCTGCATTCAACTTTTGTGCTTTATTAGAAATAGATAAAATAGCCTCTCCTTTCTTTATCAAATCACCCTCCTCAATAAAAACCTCGTCGATAATGCCATTTACAGTAACAAATGCTTGGTATTGGTTCAAACTTTTTATAGAGCCAGAAGCATAAATAGATTCTGTAATATCTTCTCTTGTAGGATTAATTTTCTCAACCTTTTTCTTGCAGGAAACAATGGCCAAAAGCACAAAAATAGTTATCCAGTTTTTCATGGTTCAAATTTACACCTATTGTGATGATAATGTATAAAATAGATAAAAATCATATTTACCTTGAACTTTAATCTTTAAATATTGCTTAGCTCCAAATTTTGTTAGGCTCTTTTGTATCTTGCGCTAAATTTGGTAGTAATGGAAAAGATTCGACTCAATAAATTTATCAGTGAAAGTGGCTTATGTTCTAGGCGAGAAGCAGATAGATTTATTGAACAAGGGCATGTTTTTATCAATGGCAAAAGAGCCGCCATTGGCGATCAAGTTAAGGCTGGTGATAAAGTGAGGGTTAATGGACACCATCTTGAACCAAGAGGAGGAGAAGAAACCATATTTATTGCTCTCAATAAACCAGTTGGAGTTACCTCAACCACCGAAGATGGCGTTCAAAACAATATCATACAATTTGTAAATCATAGCAAAAGAATCTTTCCTATTGGCAGGTTAGACAAAGATTCGCAAGGCCTCATTTTTCTCACAAATAATGGCGATTTGGTGAACAAAATTTTAAGAGCTGGTAACAAACATGAGAAGGAATACTTGGTTACAGTTAACAAACCGCTATCAGAACAAGCGTTAACTGGCATGGCAAATGGTGTTCCAATGTTAGGCACAACAACAAAAAAATGTAAAATAATACAAGAAGGCATTAATGTGTTTCGTGTTACACTTATTCAAGGTTTGAACCGACAAATTAGAAGAATGTGCGAGCATTTTGGATATGATGT
>JBILJL010000098.1:0-7839 GCA_044377255.1 Bacteroidia bacterium | reverse complement strand
AGGGCGCTTTTTACTTTTTTCCAGATATATCTTCCTTCTTAGGGAAGAAATTTGAAGGTACCGTAATTGAAACTGCCACCGATTTGTGTATGTATTTATTAAACCATGGCCATGTTTCTATGGTTACTGGCGAGGCTTTTGGCAATCCAAACTGCATTAGAATTAGTTATGCAGCCTCCGATGAAAAATTAACTATCGCCATTGAGAGAATTAGAACTGCTTTAGCTAAATTGGCCTAAAATTAATTGAAAGAAATTTTCTATGAAAAACGCTATTAAGAAATTTGAAGGATTAAAGGTACTAGTAATTGGAGATGTGATGATTGATGCCTACCTCATTGGGTATGTAGAAAGAATATCTCCAGAAGCGCCAGTGCCAGTTGTGGCAGTTGAAAGAAAAGAATACCGCCTAGGTGGAGCTGCCAACGTAGCTTTAAATTTAGTTGCCCTTGGAGCTAAACCCATTTTATGTTCAGTGATAGGTGAAGACTTAGATGGCAATGATTTATTGGGATTGCTAGAAAATGCTGGCGTTTCAAGCTCTGGTATCATTAGATCCAAAGAAAGGCAAACAACTACTAAAACGAGGGTAATGGCCCAAAACCACCAAATGATTAGGATTGACAATGAACAAACCGACGTTATCAGCGAATACGATAGCTATGTTTTTAGTCAGAGAATTATCAATGATTTATTGCCTGCTGCAGATGTGGTTTTATTTGAGGATTACGATAAAGGTGTCATTTCTCAGGGATTGATTGAACAAATTGTTCTGCATGCTCACAAACATAAAATCAAGGTTGTGGTTGATCCAAAGAAAAGAAACTTCATCAATTACAAAGGCGTTGATTTGTTTAAGCCAAATTTAAAAGAACTGCGTGATGGCTTTAAAAAAGATGCTGATCCAAATGACCCAGCTGCATTTGAAATGGCAGTAAGTGATTTAATGAAAGTGATGGAACTCAAAACCATTATGGTAACCATGAGCGAAAGAGGGGTTATGATAAGTGATGGAATTAAATTCGAATACATACCAGCACATATTAGAAAGATTGCAGATGTAAGCGGTGCTGGAGATACCGTAATCTCTGTTGCCTCATTGTGCGTGGCAGTGGGATTGAGTAATAGAGAAATTGCTGCTTTATCAAACCTTGCGGGCGGCCTTGTATGCGAAGAAGTTGGCGTAGTGCCTATTAATATCACCCGCCTAGCCGAAGAAGCCGCAAAACTCTAAAAATTGCCACCAAGGCTCCAAGGCACAGAGATTTTAATTTAAAAGTTAACATTATTAGAAGTTTTTTGACCCAGAATGGGTCACATGTTTATAGCATTTTATTTCCCTATAAACATACGACCCCGAATGGGTCGAACGTTAATTTATGTAAAAAAACTCCGTGCTTTAGCGAGTTGTCACCTTCGCAAAAAGCTTCGGCGCCTGAAAGGTGGCAAAAAAAATTGTTACTTCCCTTTATGTAAAAAAAACTTGGTGCCTTAGAGCCTTAGTGGCAAAAAAACTACCTTATTACAGGCATCACAATCTTGCTTGGCCTAGAGGCATCGTGGTAGATTTTGATATCGCAGGGCACAAAATCACTATCTGTGCAATGATAAATATCTACAAATTGCTGTGGGTTTCTATCTACCAATGGGAACCAAGTACTTTGAATTTGAATCATTACCCTATGTCCTTTTTTAAAGGTATGGGCAATATCTGGCAGGTTAAATTTTACCTGTGTAACTTGGTTTGGAACAAATGCTTCGGGTGTTTCAAAACTGTTTCTGTATCTGCCTCTCATCACTTCTCCCCTCACCAACATTTGGTATGCATCCATCATGTAATTGCTGCCATTTCCTTTGCCAACCAAAGTTGTATCATAGGTAAATCCATCAGGAAAAACATCAATAATTTTTACAATAAAATCTGCATCGGTGGTAGAAATAGCCACTTGTAAATCTGCTGTTAAGGTGCCCGCAACTGTTAAATCTTCAGTGAGCACATCGCCGGTAAAACTCAAAACATCTGGCCTACGAGAGGCAAAACGCTGGTCATCGGTCATGTATTCGCGGGTTCTGCCGGTATGCACATCTTCTGTGTATGGAACAGGTTTATTTGGATTGCTCATGTAGCCACTAAACGAATTCACTACTGGCGAAACGGCTTGGCTCAAACCGCCATTATTGTTGAGATAAAATTCTTTTGAAGTAGATTCTTTTGGAGGCCAAGCTGCAAAGCTATGCCAGGCGTTTTCTCCTGTAAAAAATATATTGGCTTCCGCAATGGTTTGGTTCGAACCAACTCCTTTTAAATGGTATTGAAAAAAGGGTATTTCAAAATTTTGTTGGTAATACTGAGAGGTGTTTGAACCAAAACGAACATTGCCCAAATAAGAGCCATCACTCCTACTCCAACCTCCATGAAACCAAGGTCCCATCACCAATTTGTTTTCTATACCGGGGTTTTGTTTTTCAATGGACTCGTATAAACGCCAGGCACCAAAACAATCTTCGGCATCAAACAAACCCCCTACAACTAACATAGCGGGCTTAATATTATAGCATGCCCGGCGAGCATCGCGCGCTTTCCACCATGAATCATAATTAGGATGAGCCAACAAATCATTCCAAAATTTGATGCTATCGCCCATTAGTTTGCTGAAGTTTGAAACGGCTCCTGTTTCTAAATAAAACTTGTAATCGTCTTGGGTATTGTATTTAATAAGATTGCGCGGACCAACAGTAGTAGGTTTTGGACGTGGCTGACCAAAGCCTGAGTAAAAACTAAAGGCATCATGAATCATGAGGGCGCCATTGTGATGAAAATCATCGCCCATAAACCAATCTGTAACGGGTGCTTGAGGACTCACTGCTTTTATTGCTGGATGTCCGCTAAGGGCAGCCATGGTTGCGTAAAAACCGGGATATGAAATACCAAAAACGCCTACCTTTTTGTTGTTTCCTTTTATGTTTTTTACAAGCCAATCAACGGCATCATATGTATCGCTGGCCTCATCAATATCTTGCTTAGATTTCTTGTTTGCGTTAAACGGACGAACGTCTTCAAATTCGCCTTCGCTCATCCAACGTCCACGAACATCTTGTATAACGATGATGTATTTCTCTTTTAAATATTCTTTCCAATAAGTACTATATAACCTCGAAGAAAATTTAGCTTCACCATAAGGAAAACAAGCATAAGGAGTTCGGTTCAGCAAGATGGGATGCTTTTCTGTTTGGTCTTTTGGGGCGTATATGGCAGTGAATAATTTGATCCCGTCTCGCATAGGAATCATTGCCTCTGTTTTGGTATAATTTTCTTTGACCCAATTTTCATCTACAACTTGGGCATTACAAATTTGAACTAGCCATAAAAAAACGATGCTTAGTTTTACTCTCATACTCTACAAATATTAGAAGAAATGTGAATTAAATATTTAAAAAACTAAGTTAGAATTTATTCTTCCACATCATGCTTTCAATAGGCTTTACAGTTCTTTTATTGTACTTAGCACCTTTTTTTGCATTGTACAAGGTTTCAATTTCGCCATCAACTACAAAATAAATCAATTGCCCAATAGGCATGCCGGCATAAATTCTAACTGGCTGTGCGCAAGAAATTTCTAAGGTCCAAGTATTACAAAAACCAACATCGCCTTTTCCTGCCGTGGCGTGAATATCTATGCCCAAGCGGCCAGTGCTACTTTTTCCTTCTAAAAAAGGAACATGCTTGTGTGTTTCGGTATATTCAGCCGTAACACCTAAATAAAGCGTATTTGGTTGCAGTACAAACCCCTCTTGCGGAATCTCAAAGGTGTCAATTTTATTGTGCTCACGTGCATCTAATACCCTATCTTTATAAGTAGCTAAATGCCTGCCTAAATGAACGTCGTAGCTATTAGTTCCTAGGCATTCTTTCCTAAATGGTTCAATTAAAATATTACCAAGTTCTATTTCTTCTAAAATTTTTTTATCTGAGATTATCATGGGTTCAAAATTTTAAACAAATTAAAGGCTTAGAAATCCAATCAAAAAAATTATTTTGCTAACCTTCAATTAACAATTTAAGAAATGGATAAAGCATCAGAGTTAGGAATTGGCAGCAGAGTGAGGCACCCCGACTATGGTTTAGGTGTAGTGGTAAATGTAAAAGGTAAATATGCAACAATACATCACAAAATTTACGGCTCGCTCACTACTTTCAATGTACTTTTTAAATTCCCGCACGACCAATTTACAGGCGAAAAAGGCAGAAAAGAATAATACTTTTATGGAAATAAAAAAGGTATTGTAGAAATTAATTTAGTTCACAATCTACCCTGCAGTTATTAGACTGAGCAATTTAAAGATTACTCAAGAATTGAGCTTCCAATAAATCATCTTTTTGTCGTCACTTATACTCACAAATTCATATTCATTTATCCAGGCAATTTTATTCACAGAATTTACATGCGATTCGTTGCGCGCTTTGTCAACCACTTTTAGCAGTTTAAAATCCGCTAAGTCCCATATTTTAATAGCCTTATCCATGCTACAAGTTATAAAATAATTGCCCTCTTTTTGAACCGAAATATGGTGAATATGTAAGTTGTGCGCAGGTATATCTTGAACCAATTCTAAGGTATTTTCAGTAGAATTGAGTCGCCATACATTTAGGTATGCATCTCGCCCACCACTCAATAAATACTGGCCATCAGAGGTAAATGCCAATGAAAAAACAGAGTTTTGGTGTGCTGTAATTTTTGTGTTAAGTATTTCTAAATTATTCCTTAATAAAACAATGGAATGGTCGCTTGTTCCTGCTGCCAAAAGTTCTCCATTTTCATATAAACTTAAACACCTCACACTCTTTTGTGCTACCTTTTTTAAACCTAATAGCTCAAATGTAATTGCGTCAATCACAGAAATACAACCATCACCGCCCGCAGCGTATATCTTATTCTCATTCAACTTTAAGTCAAAAACACCTAGTTTGTGTATTTCTAAATTCTTAAGCTCTTCTTTTGTAATTAAATCTACCACATGAATATTGCCCGAAGCCAACCCTATCCACAATTGCTGTTTTGGTTCAAACAGAAAAATACTATAAATAGGCTCCTTTAACCTGCATATTAACCTGCCCTCATCAGGATTTTGCAAATCCCACTCCACCACATAGCCATCTGTTGCTCCTGTATAAACTTTCTTAGAAATTGGCGAACAATACAATCCATAGATGTTTCCAACATGTCCCTTAAACTCAGCAATCTTTGAAACCGAAACTTTTCTTTCCATTTTAATAAATATTGTAACAAAAATGAGCTTAAAAATATAAACTTGCACCATATGCCAATAGTGCTTACCAAAAATATTGAACCCAATGCCACCCTTGCAATTTGGCATATTACAGAAAACCAAGAACAATTGCTCCAAATTTTGGGTGAAAACTACTTTGAATTAAACCACCACCTTAAAATAAACCAAGCAAATTCAAGGCATTACCTAGCTAGCAGAATTTTGTTAACTACCCTTTTCCCCTCTGATAAAATAGTGCTTAGCAAAAACATTCATAACAAACCCTCTCTCCAAATAGACCAATTACCTTATAAAATATCAATTACTCACTCCTTTGATTACGCTGCTATTTTAATAGCTAAACAAGGCGAACTAGGCATTGATTTAGAAAAAATCGACCCACGTATTGCAAGGATAAAAACCAAATTCATGAATGAAAATGAACTGCTTTTTGCTGGTGAGCCAGACCAAATAAAAATGCAAACATTGATTTGGAGTACCAAGGAAACCCTCTATAAATTGTATAGCAACAAAGAAGTAGATTTTAAACAAAACTTACACATTTTACCTTTTACCCTAAGCAACTTTGGCAGCCTTGAAACACTTATAATTAAAGGCGGTTTGAACCAAAAAATCACTGTGCATTACGAAGAAATGAACAACTACATGCTCACTTATACCACCGACCAAATTATTGAATAATGATACAAAAAATTGAACACATTGGCATAGCCATTAAAGACGCAGAAAAATCTGAATCTATTTTTAACGCCCTTTTTAACCAAAAACCCTATAAAAAGGAAATAGTAGCAAGCGAAATGGTTCAAACCATATTCTACCAAAATGGTCCAAATAAAATTGAATTGCTACAAGCCTTATCTGAAGATAGCGCCATCGCAAAATTTATTGCCAAAAAGGGCGAAGGTATTCACCACATTGCCTTTGCGGTTGATGATATTGTTGCAGAATTAGCCCGCTTAAAAGCGGAAGGATTTCAATTAATAAATGAAACTCCCAAAGATGGAGCTGATAATAAATTAATTGCATTTGTTCACCCCAAAGACACCAATGGCGTATTAATTGAACTTTGTCAGGAAAAACCTTAAAAAGATATTTCCTCAATTAAGCTCCGGAATTCATTGATGGTTTTCTGGTCTTTACTCCCATTTAACAGTTGTAAACCTTGTTGTAAAATACTTACCGATTCCTCCTCTTTATTTTGCCCTTGCAATAGCAAACCCAATTGGTAATAAGCTGGTATATAACTACTATCCATTTGTAAACATTGCCTCAAATACTTTTCAGCAACATCGTTTTGGTTCAAACCGATGTACTCTATAGCCAAAGCATATAATATGAAGGTATCAGCCTCATTTTCGGCTAAGAATTGTAATAGTTTTTCTAATCGTTGTACTTGCATTTCGGATATTAAAAAATTCAGCTATTTTTGCAAACTCAAAAAAAGGTATTTTGTGCTAATTTATACTCTTTTTATGGAGGATTTTCCGAATTCAATAAATTAAATTATTATTACATATGAAAATTTTAGTTTGTATGAGTAATGTTCCAGACACCACAACTAAGGTGACTTTTGCAGAGAACAATACCAAATTCAATACACAAGGGGTTCAATTTATTATTAATCCATACGATGAGTTGGCCTTAACAAGAGCTTTAGAAATTACCGAAAAACAAACAGGTACCGTTACCGTTGTAAATGTTGGTTTGGCAGATACAGAACCAAATGTTAGAAAAGCCCTGGCCATAGGCGCGCATGAGGCGGTAAGGATTAATGCAGAACCTTTAGATGCCTATTTTGTTGCTGAACAAATTGCCAATTATGCAAAAGGAGAAAATTTTGATGTAATTTTAACTGGCAGAGAAAGCATTGATTATAATGGAGGTATGGTAGCAGGACTTTTAGGAGAAATGCTAAACATGCCAAGTATCAATGTGATTACGGCTATTGAAATTGAAAATGGCATCGCACACCTTGAAAGAGACATTGATGGCGGTAGAGAGAAATTAGATTGTCCTACTCCATTTGTTGCCAGTGCACAAAAAGAATTAACAGAGCCTCGTATTCCAAATATGCGCGGAATTATGGCCGCCAGAACCAAACCGTTAAAAGTGCTTGAACCTACAGGATCTCAAGCCAACACGCTTACAACGTCTTTTGAACTGCCTGCTCCCAAGGGTGCTTGCAAGCTAATTGATGTTGCCGATGCTGGTAAATTGATAGAATTATTGCACACTGAAGCTAAGGTTATTTAATCCACCTAAAAATTACATTGATGAAAATTATAGTATTCGCAGAAAACCAAGATGGCAATTTCAAAAAATCTACTTTTGAAGCCATTTCTTATGCCGCACAAATTGCAGCCAATAACAATGGAAACGTTACAGCGGTTTCTATAGGCAATGTTAGCGCCGAAAAATTGGCAGAGCTAGGAAAATATGGTGCCGACCATATTGTTAGCTATGCACAAGAAGTTTTCCATTCTTTTTCTGGTGAGGCATACAGCAAAGCTATTTCACATGCTTCCAAAAGCTTAAATGCCAACCTAATTAT
>JBILJL010000002.1:0-36854 GCA_044377255.1 Bacteroidia bacterium | reverse complement strand
CAATTATAAAAAACAAATTATTGTTTCATTTGGTGGCAGTGGTTCCGATGGTAAAGGTAGTGGGCCATTTAATTTAATAGACCCAACAGGTATTTGTTACTACAATAGAAATATATTTGTTTGTGATAAAGGTAATAACCGCGTTTGCAGGTACCGTTTAAAT
Organism: Bacteroidia bacterium; assembly: GCA_044377255.1. Taxonomy (GTDB): domain Bacteria; phylum Bacteroidota; class Bacteroidia; order UKL13-3; family UKL13-3; genus B1. The sequence goes on along the minus strand of JBILJL010000002.1, from coordinate 36,691 downwards.
ACCGACTTACAATAGGTTCGAACCAAAAATTAAAACCATTAAGCAAAAATGGTTGTTTTAAAAAGTAGGTAGCAATTAGAATATAATTGATACGATTGAAATTGTGAAAATGATTTTTTATAAATCAGCATAAGAAGACAAACTAAATATGAATATAGGAATTGTTTGTTACCCAACCTACGGTGGTAGCGGTGTGGTGGCAACAGAATTAGGAAAAGCCTTAGCTTTAAGAGGTCATAAAGTACATTTTATAACCTATAAGCAACCTGCGAGATTAGATTTTTTTACTGAGAATACTTTTTACCATGAAGTATATGTAAGTAACTATCCTTTATTTGATTTTCCGCCTTACGAAACAGCATTAACTAGTCATTTAGTAGATGTGGTAAAATCTGCTAAACTAGATTTATTGCATGTACATTATGCCATACCGCATGCTAGTGCTGCTATTTTAGCTAAGCAAATATTAGCAACCGAGGGCATTTATATACCAGTTATTACCACGCTTCATGGAACAGATATTACCTTAGTTGGCAAAGATGCCAGTTTTGAGCCTGTAGTGAGGTACAGCATCAATATGAGCGACGGAGTAACAACCGTTTCTAAATCATTGAAGAAAGATACTTTTAACATATTAAATATATGCCGAGAAATATTGGTTATCCCCAACTTCATTGATTTTACTAGGTTTAGCAAGCAAGATCGCGGGCATTTTAAAACGGCCATTGCACCCAATGGTGAGATGTTAGTAGTGCATACCTCTAATTTTAGGAAAGTAAAACGCATTGATGATGTAGTAAAAGTTTTTGCAGAGATTAAGAAGAAAATGCCAGCCAAATTATTGTTAATTGGCGATGGTCCGGAGCGTATTAATATTGAAAAATTGTGCCGAGAATTGGACTTAGGTGAAAGTGTTACTTTCTTAGGAAAACAAAATCAGGTAGAAGAAATATTATCGGTTTGTGATTTGTTTTTAATGCCAAGCGAAACTGAGAGTTTCGGTTTAGCTGCCCTAGAAGCAATGGCCTGTGAGTTGCCTGTAATTTCAAGTAATGCAGGCGGGATACCAGAGTTAAATATGGATGGTAAAACAGGTTTTTTGTGCGATGTAGGCGATGTGGCAAGTATGGCAGAAAAGGCTATCTATATTTTAGAAGATCCGATTAGGTTGAAGCTATTTAAATACAATGCTTTGGAAAGGGCGAAAGAATTCGATATACATCAGATTGTTCCGATATATGAAGCATTTTACCAGGAAATTTTGAGTAAATATTAAAATCTCCTCCTTTTAATCAGCGACTTTTTTCTTGCAAACTATCCATGCTAGCTGCTATCATAGCAGGTAAATAAACTATAGAACCTTTATTTATGCTAATTAGTTTTACGCTTACTACTGGTGATTTTACCTTCATTGAATTTAATTTATAGTATTGAATACATTAGTTAGTTTTTTTATTGAATAATAAACTTCATTTTTGCCTCAATGAATCTCCTGAAAAAAAGAATAGGCGTATTAGGTGGTGGCCAACTTGGCCGAATGTTAATTGAAGAAAGCACACGCTTAAATTTGCACTTTAATATTTTGGAAGCAGATGCCAATTGCCCTTGCGCTGCCTTGGCAAATAACCTCATTTTAGGCAGTTTAATGGATGAGGAGAAAATTAGGGAATTGGCAGCAATTAGCGATGTGCTTACCTATGAAATTGAACATGTAAATACGGCAGCTCTGCTAAAACTTGAGGCAGAAGGAAAAACAATTATTCCCTCTCCTAAAATTTTGCAAATGATACAAGATAAGGGTTTGCAAAAGGAGTTTTATGTTAAGCATGAAATTCCTTCAGGCAAATTTTTTCTTGTAAACAACAAAGAAGAATGGCATAGGTTGATCCCACTATTGGGGTCCAAAAAATTTGTAGCTAAAACACGCACTGGTGGTTACGATGGCAAGGGTGTAGCAATTTTAGATACACAAGAAATGATCGACTTTCCAGAACGCATTCCCTTTGATGTACCATGTGTTTTAGAGGAGTTTATTGAATGTGAAAAAGAATTAGCAGTTATAGTTGCTCGAGATAGTTTAGGAAACATTATTTCTTACCCATCTATTGAAATGGAGTTTGATCCAATTGCAAATTTGGTAACAATACTCTTATCACCAGCCAGAGTAGGAACTATCATAGAAGAAAAAGCCGAAGAAATTGCGCGCAAAGTGGTTCACCATTTAAATGGACCTGGCTTGTTTGCAGTTGAACTTTTTATGGACAAAGCAGGCAATATTTTTGTGAATGAAGTGGCACCTAGGCCACACAATAGTGGTCACCATACCATAGAGGCTTGCTATACCTCTCAATACGAACAATTGGCGCGCATTCTTTTGGGATTGCCATTGGGAAGCACAGAAATGGTGAAGGCTGCAGGCATGGTAAACCTTTTGGGTGCCAAAGATTTTAGTGGGCAATACCGCTTAGAGAATTTAGATTTGATAAGTAAATTACAGGGTGTTTTTGTTCACTTATATGCAAAAGCCGAAAGCAAACCAATGCGTAAAATGGGACATGTTAGTATACTTGCAAATACATTGGAAGAGGTAATTGAAAAAGCCAATTACGTGATCAAACATTTAAAATTTGTGCAAGACTAATTCCTTGCAAATATAAGCTATACTTATGCTAGAAATTCCATCTATTCAAGTAATTCATTGCAGTTGGAAACACCACGCATTGCTTGCAGAAATTGGTGGCAACACATTTTATGAAACATTTGCCAACGATAATTCAGTGGCAGACATGCAGGCATATATTGATAAAACCTATAACTTAAAGCAAGTAGCAGACAATTTATTAAATCCTTCAATCATCTATTTTGTTGCTTACGGTTTGAACCAAGATTTAGGCTATATAAAATTAATAGAAAATGCAAATGCAGCAGGTTTAAATGGCAAGGCAATGGAGTTGGAAAAGATTTATGTGCGCAAGCAGGCACATGGCTCGCAGGTTGCGAGTATGCTCATGCAACAAGCAATAGACTCGGCCAAAGAGAAAGGCTATGAACATCTGTTTCTGGGCGTTTGGCAAGACAATGAGCGAGCCTTGGCTTTCTATAAAAAATTTGGCTTCAATATATTTAATACCAGACAATTTAAATTGGGTGAGCGCACCTGCGACGACTATTTATTGCGCAGAGTTATCTAAGTTGTTTTTACTATTCTTTTTATTATTTTTGAAAAATAACACAAACACCACGATGAAAAAATTTATCCTTTTTAGTTTTTTATTGATAAGCATGCAAGCAGCATTTGGACAAAGGTATTTAACAAAAACTTTTGATTCTGTTTTGGTTCAATCAGATATTCAATATGGCTTTAACTTTAATTATAAAGGCGATAGCACCAAGTTATATATGGATATTTACACCCCCTATGGCGATACCGCAATTCAACGTCCTTTGGTAGTTTTAGCTCATGGGGGCTCATTTGTGCAAGGCAACAGAAAATTGGCCGATATTGTTACCGTAAGCAAAAAATTAGCTGAAATGGGATATGTAACTGTTTCAATACAATACCGTTTAGGTGTAGATATTGCAAGCGGCAATACTTTGGAAAAAGAATTTCAACAAGCAGTATTCAGAGGTGCTCAAGACGGTAGGGCGGCAATTCGTTTCCTCAATAAATCGGTTCAAAACGGAAACCCTTATAAAATAAACGCCAATGAAATTTATACTGGTGGCATTTCTGCTGGTGGTGTATTGGGTTTACAATTGGCATTTTTAGAATCGCCAGATGAAGTAGCGAGCTTAGTAATTGATACCAATGTTATAGGAGGTGTAGAAGGAAACAGCGGCAACCCAGGTTATTCTTGGAAAGTAAAAGGTGTGGTGAGTTTATGTGGAGCTATGGGCAATGTAAGCTGGATGAATAACAACAAAGACATCAGCATTTGCAATATGCATGGCACCAATGATGCAACCGTTCCGTATAAAACCAATTATTTTAAATTCTTTGGCACCAATGTGGCCATTCTTCAGGGTGGATTTAGTGTAGATTCAATGGCGCAAAAACAAAATATGAATACAAGGTTATATACCTTTAACGGTGCAGATCATGTTCCTTTTTCTGGCACAACTGCTACCAATATTTTATACATGGATACTACCCTAAAATACGTTGCCTCCTATTTATATAAACAAGTTACAGGACTCACGCCTAGTGGTATTCAGGAAAAGCAATTGAAGCAAATTTCATTTGGTATTTATCCTAATCCAGCAAATGATGAAATAAATTTACACTTTGAAACTGCGGGAAGCAAACAACTATCTATTTTTAATATGACTGGTGAACAAGTATACAAAAATACTATTCTTGAAAAATCCTTCAACCTTAATGTAGCCTCGTTTGTAAAAGGAATTTACTTAATAGAAATGAAGGACCAAAATGGCTTAGGTAAACAAAAGCTGATTGTGAATTAATGCCGCTAAAGTTTTATAAAATTTATGATTTTGAGGAGCATGGCAAAGATCCTCAATCAGTATTTTCGGTTCGAACCATAGAGATAGAAAACAAGTTGATTTGCCTGGCACGACTGGCAGACGGCTATTATGCGGTAGATGATAATTGCCCGCATGCTGGTGCACGTTTAGGACTTGGAAAATGCAGTGAAGAAGGCAAAGTAATTTGTCCAATTCATCGTTACCAATACGATTTAAAAACTGGCAGAGGATTGCCGCAGCAAGGAGATTACGTAAACACTTACCCAATTGAAACACGCGCTGATGGCGTTTATATAGGATTGGAGAAAAAGTGGTGGCAGCTATAGGAAGACTTGGAGAGGGGGAGACTTGGAGATGTGGAGAAGGGAAGATTTGGAGAGAGGGAGATGTGGAGATGTCCGGGTAAAATGAATCTGTAGGGACAAGTCGCGACTTGCCCTTGGGAATTTGAAGGATGAGTAGAAGGTGATTTGGAGTCACCTATGCTTCGGCGACCGAAGGATATTTGCTATTTTTTCTTGGATTGGGTGAAGGTTCTTTGGGTGAGGTTTAGGTTAATGGCTTCTTCAATGTATTCTGCTAGTAATTCATAATCGGGTTCTGAAGATTCGAGTAAAACCCAATGACGAATGTATTTTTGTTTGGCATCTGCGCGTAATTTTTGATGCTTATTTTGCAACTTTGCGCCATTACAAATGCCCAAAACAAATTCCTTCTTTTTGTAAAGAGAAAAATAAAACAACAAACCATTTAGTGTATAAAAAGGAATATTGAATTTCATACTTTCTTTTATATCGGGATTACTTTGCAAAATGATTTCGCGCACAACAAACAGCTGCTCCTGCATCCATTGAGGCAAATCAGCTATGTAATCTTCCACCTTAAAATATTTCTTTGAAGGAGCCATTGATATAATCAATAAATTATCTCTTGCAGCAAAAATAAACCCTATTTCCATTTGAGGCAAATTCTGCTTAACATTGCGTTTTGATTTTATCATACATGAATTTTGAAAACTCCCTGGCTTTTGCCCAACAGCTAGATAAACAAGACAGTTTAGCTCATTTTAGAAATGAATTTCATTTAATAAAAAAAGACGGTATGCCAATGGTTTACCTCTGCGGAAACTCATTGGGCTTGCAACCTAAAAGTGCGAAGGCTGCAATTGACCAAGAGTTAAATGATTGGGCAGAGATGGGAGTTGAGGGACATTTTGATGGCAAAAATCCTTGGCTATATTACCACCATTTTTTAACCGAAAAGGCGGCAAAGCTAGTAGGTGCATTGCCAAGTGAAGTTGTAATCATGAACAACCTTACAGCCAATTTGCATTTGATGATGGTGAGTTTTTACAGGCCCACCCCTACTCGTTACAAAATAATGATGGAAGTTTCAGCCTTCCCATCAGATATGTATGCTATGGAAACACAGGCAAGGTTTCACGGTTTGAACCCAGACGATGCGATCATAGAATTGAAACCACGTGAAGGAGAACACACCTTGCGCACCGAAGATATTTTAGCTCAAATTGAAACCCATAAAGATAGCCTAGCCATAGTGATGATAGGTGGTGTAAATTATTATACTGGTCAGGCATTTAACATGCAAGCCATCACTGCCGCCGCTCACGCTGTTGGTGCCATAGCAGGATTTGATTTGGCGCATGCCGCAGGAAATTTACATTTGCAATTACATGATTGGGATGTAGATTTTGCGGTATGGTGTACCTATAAATATTTGAATTCTGGTCCGGGAGGCACAAGCGGTGTATTTGTAAATGAACGCCACGGAAATAAGCCTGAGCTAGTGCGTTTTGCAGGTTGGTGGGGACATGATGAACAAGAGCGTTTTCAAATGAGGAAAGGCTTTAAACCCATGATAGGCGCAGCTGGTTGGCAGTTGAGTAATGCGCAAATTTTCCCGATGGCCATTCATAAAGCATCTTTAGAAATGTTTGATGAAGCTGGTATGGAAAACCTGCGTAAGAAAAGTGAATTGCTAACAGGCTATTTAGAATTTATTTTAAAAGACTATTCGCAATATTTAACAGTGATTACGCCAACAGACCCAAAACAAAGAGGTTGTCAGCTATCAGTCATTGTAAAAAATGAGGGCAAAAAATTATTTGATTACCTACAAACACAAAATATCTTACCAGATTGGCGCGAACCAGATGTTATCAGAATGAGTCCAGTTCCTATGTATAACTGCTTCGAAGATATTTTTAGAATTGGGTTGGCTTTGAAGGGGTATTATTTGCAGGAGGGTCGTTAGTCATTGGTAGTTGGTCGTTAGTTTTTGATTTATACAAAGATGCTGCTAGCTAAACCTGGTCACTGAGCCTGCCGAAGTGGGATACGGGTGATTTGGAATTATGTGTGGGGAGGAAATTAGAATTATCATTGAAGCAGGCTTCGACAGGCTCAGCCACCAGGTTATTCGATAGTGTTTGCTCGTTGGAATGGCAATTTTGAATAATTAAAATGAATTAAATCAAGAAAAGCTAGCTGCCTCCCGACATATCAGGAGATTAAGGCCAGAAGCTTTTCTAAAGCCACTTTTTCATAGTTTTAATGAGAATATCTTATTAATTTGCCAACTTTATATTGAAGTACAAATGGCTGAGAAAATTAATATCATTGGTGGTGGTTTAAGTGGAACTTTAATGGCTATTTATTTAGCTAAACGTGGGTTTGAAATTAATTTATTTGAGCGCAGGCCTGATATGCGTAAAAATAAAATGAGTGCTGGGAGATCTATAAATTTGGCGCTTTCTACTCGCGGTTTGCATGCACTAGAAAAAGTGGGCTTGGATCAGGAGATATTGGCAGATGCCATTCCTATGACAGGCAGAATGATGCATAGCAAAGCAGGAGAATTAAATTATCAGCCATACGGAAAAGATGGACAGGCTATCAACTCTGTTTCTAGAGGTAGGCTCAATATTAGGTTATTAGAATTAGCCGATGAATTTGAAAATATTACTTTACATTTTAATACCAAATGTGTTGATTTAAATGTTGAAGCAGGTAGCACAACATTTGAGATGGAAGATGGCTCGAACCAATCATTTACGGCAGATAGAATTATAGGCACAGATGGCGCTTTTGCTGCAACCCGCGCACGCATGCAGATGGGCGATAGATTTGATTACCATCAATTTTATTTACAGGTTGGCTATAAAGAACTAGAAATACCTGCAGGTGCCATGGGCGAATTTAAGATGGAAAAAAATGCCTTGCACATTTGGCCTCGGGGTGCATTTATGATGATTGCCTTGCCAAATCCTTCTGGTGATTTTACCTGCACATTGTTTGTTCCTTTTGAAGGAGAAAAAAGCTTTAATTCGGTAAAAACCCGCGAAGACGTTGAGAAGTTCTTTGCAGAAGAGTTTCCAGATGCTTTGCCAATGATGCCAACTTTGTTGGATGATTATTTTAAAAATCCTACTGCAAGTTTGGTTACAGTGCGCTGCTATCCTTGGGTAAAGAAAGATAAGTTGGCTTTGATGGGTGATGCAGCACATGCGATTGTTCCATTTTATGGTCAGGGTATGAATTGCAGTTTTGAAGATGTGGTGGTAATGGATGAATGTATTGAGAAATATGGCTCTGATTGGAACAAAATATTTGAAGAGTATCAAAAACTTCGTAAACCCAATGCCGACGCTATTTCACAGCTAGCCATACAAAACTATACCGAGATGGCTGAGAAGGTGGGCGACCAGCATTTTATGCATAAAAAGCACATTGAACATGATTTGAGCGATTTGTATCCTACTAAATTTAAATCGCAGTATGAACTCACTACTTTTAGCTTAAGTCCCTACAAATATGCCTTAGATCAAGGCGTTAAAAACGATCTATTATTAGAAAAAATAATTGCTGATAAAGCCGAAGATAAAATAAAAGACCCTGCCTATATGGAAGGACTTTGGCATTTATTGACCTAATTATTTATATTGCTTTAAAATTCAGAAATCGTACTTTATGAAAAAATTCCTTTTATTAACTTTAACAATTTTATCAGTATCATTTTTAGGTTCAGCCCAGACAAAAAAGCCAGCAACAACCAAAAAACCTGAGCCAAAACATACCACTGTTTCAAAACCAAAAGATACAAAACCTAAGGGACAAAGGGTAGAAATATCAACCGATTTTGGGGTAATGATTATTAGATTGTATGATGAAACACCCTTGCACCGTGATAATTTTATTAAATTGGTGAAACAAGGATTTTATGATAGTTTGATGTTTCATCGAGTGATAAAATCGTTTATGATTCAAGGGGGCGATCCAACTTCGAAACATGCAGATTCAAATGCTATGCTTGGCGCGGGCGATATTGGGTATAAAATTCCTGCTGAATTTAATCCTAGTTTATACCATAAAAGAGGTGCCCTTGCAGCAGCGCGGGATAACAATCCTCAGCAAATGAGCAGCGGTTGTCAGTTTTACATTGTACAAGGCAAAACATACACCATGCAAGAATTGGAGCAAATTATTAACTCCAGAAATATGAGCCGCAAGCAAGAAATTTTATACTCTTGTTACCAATCAGATACTGTGCAGGCAGCAATAAGCGCACTACAAAACAGCGGTGATAAAGAAATAGTGAGGCAATATATGGAAAAGCTGCAGGTGGTTGCAGATGATGCTTACAAAGCAAAATATCCGAACGCCGAAAAAATCAACAATGATCAAATATTGACCTATAACCAATTTGGCGGAACGCCTCATTTAGATGGCGCTTATACTGTTTTTGGAGAGATAGAAGTAGGCTGGAAAGTTTTGGATAAAATTGCCAACTCCCCAACCAGACCCGGCGATAGACCTGTGGAAGATATACGTATGAAAATGCGTTTAATCAAGTGAGACTTTTCCTTTTCATTTTTATACTAATTGGTTTCAATGGTTTTGCTCAAAACGAAACTATTGTAATTGGTAAGGTTCAAGACCGCCATAACAAAGAAGCATTGCCGTTTGTGAGTTTGGGGTTTAAAGGCATACCTGGAGGATCCACTACAGATTTTGAGGGTAGGTTTAAGTTAAAAACATTACAAAAAGCAGATTCTCTCATTGTCACTTATGTTGGCTATAAAAGGTACGCCATAAAAATAAAGCAAGGTGTTACTCAAACGATCTTGGTTGAATTAGATGAAGCTACCCAAGAAATGAATGAGGCAATTATTAAACCTGGATTAAACCCCGCATGGCGCATTGTTGATGGAGCAAGAGACAGAAAGAAAATTGTTAATCAGGATGAGATAAGCAGCTACACATACAACTCATATAGCAAAATTGATATTTCACTTTCAAACATCTCCGATGAAATGAAAAACTCGAAAGTGTTTAGACCTATGCGCTCATTATTTGATACCATTCATCAAATGACGAACGAAGAAGGCAAACACATTTTACCTGTATTTGTTAGTGAAACCTATTCTAAGTATTATTATTTAAAGAGTATTGGAAAAGGTAAAGAAGTTGTTGAGGGAAGTAAATATTCGGGCATAGGAATTGAGGCCAATTCATACTTAACAGATTTAATGGGTGGGCAATTACACCACTATAATTTCAATAAAAATTTTATCACTATTTTAAACAAAGATTTTGTTTCACCTATAGCTGATGAAGGCCATTATTATTACGTTTATACCCTTTTGGATTCTATGGACATTGATGGGCTAAAGTGTTATAAGATTCAATTGAATTTGAAAAGAAAACAAGACTTGGGTTTTGAAGGATATATTTGGATTAGCGATAGCACATTTGCCCTAAAAAGGTTAATTCTTGAAGTGGGCAAAGCTGCCAATGTTAACTTCATTAATCGCATTAAAATTCAGCAAGAGTTATTACCTACAAAAGAAACACCTTGGATCACTTCTAAAAGCAGGATAATTTTTGACATTGCTAGGATGCAAAAAAAAGGAAGTGGGATGGTTGCAGGTTTTTATAATGCCTACACAGGTATTGAAACAGGCATTGGAATTAACAAAGATTTTTTTGATTACCCTGTTGTAACCAATGAAGATGCTGGTATAAAAGACAGTAACTATTGGGTGGAAAAAAGAACTGAACCACTATCTTCCATTGAAAAGGAAATGATCAGCAAGGTAGACTCGGTAAACGACTTACCTATAGTAAAAACATACATTGATTTGGTTCAAACCGTTTTGCAAGGATATAAAAGAATAGGCAAACTAGATTGGGGGCCCTATATGAACGTGGTTGCCTATAACATTGTAGAAGGAGTTAGGTTTAGGTTAGGGTTTAAAACAAACTATGATTTTAGTGAAAAACTAGTGTTAAAAACATACCTGGCCTATGGGTTGCAGGACGAAAAATTTAAATACAGCTTAGGTGGTGATTATATTTTTGACTCAAGAAGGTGGACCGTTGCTTCGGCCAGATACCGCAAGGATTATGATATCTTAGGTATAACAAATTCGCCAATTACTTATGCATTGAGTTCAGGTTTTTTTCAGTTCGCTAACTTTTTCTCAAACAATGTTAGGATCAACCAAACAGAAGAGGTAAACTTAAGTTTTACACAAACTTTTTCGAGCAATTGGACAGTGAAATTTTTATACGACAATAGCATTTTTACACCTAAAGGGAATTTTATTTTTTCTTACATTACAAATCCAACGGCAAGCCCAGCTGATCAAGTTTTGGCAGGTGAGTTTAGAACCAGCCAGGTTGGCATAGAAGGAAGATGGGCTTATAAGGAGGTGATGATTTCGAGAGGGCACGATAGATTTATGGTTGAAAGAGCGAAGTGGCCTGTTGTTATCGCTAGCTATTACAGAGGCATTGATGGATTGTTGGGTGGGCAATTTAACTACGATAAATTTAATTTAATCATATCACACCACATGAATACTTCGGTATTGGGAACGGCAGATTGGTACATTTACATGGGCAAAATATTTGGTAAATTGCCCTACCCATTGTTAGATGTAGCCCGTGGCAATGAAAGTTCAATTTATAGCGATTACAATTATAACTTGATGAATTTTTATGAATTTGTAAGTGATGAATTTATACATGCTAGCTATACTCAAAGATTTGAGGGTGTAATTTTTAATAAAATTCCCTATATAGATAAACTAAAGTTGAGAAACTATTTTGTAGTAAAAGCAGCTTATGGGCAAATGAGTAATGAGAATAAAAGTTTAATGCCCTTGCTAGATGATAAAGGAAGAACCTTATCAACCATTAACACTTTTGCCAAAGAACCTTATGTTGAAATTGGATATGGTATAGAAAATATTTTTAAAATTGGCACATTAGGTCTATCACATAGACTCAATTACAGAGATTTGCCAGGAGCCAGGCTATTTGGTGTGAATATTGGATTTAGGGTGCAATTTTAATACCCAACAAAAACTACAAGAATAGCAGAGAAAAAGTTATTTTTGGATCAAACAAAAGCGCATTGCATCAACACGTATTTACCATCGCAAAAGTTTGTCAGCATTATGGCATTGAAAATGCTGTTATTTGTCCTGGCAGTAGATCTGCACCCCTTGTATTTGCATTTACAAGTATCACTGGCATGAAGTGTTATTCTGTAATAGATGAACGAAGTGCTGCTTTTATGGCTTTGGGAATGGCGCAACAATTACAAAAACCAGTTGTGCTCATTTGTACATCGGGTACAGCTTGCCTCAATTTTTTTCCTGCTGTAGCTGAAGCCTTTTATCAAAAAATACCCTTGCTCATTTTAACTGCTGATAGGCCGCCAGAAATGCTTAACCAGCAAGATGGGCAAATGATTATGCAAAAGGGTGTATTTGGTAAACATGTTTTGGGCAGTTATGAGTTATTAAGTTACCAAGAAGAAAACGTTGACTATAAATTAACGGAGAAGATTGTATTAAATGCTATAGAAGAATCTGTGCAAGAATCTGGTTTTGGGCCCGTTCATATTAATGTTCCCTTACGCGAACCATTATACAATTTACCTGAAATCCCTTCCTTTCAGGAGATACCTTTTCACATAGAAAAAAAGACCCCAACTATAACCCAAGTGCCCTTGTTGAAAGATTTTTCTGATGCTTGGAAAGTGAGTAAAAAGAAATTGATATTGGTAGGTCAAATGCCTCCTGATAATAAACTTAGCAGTTTCTTAACCACTTTTATTAGTCAAGACGATGTTGTTTTACTGGCAGATATTACTTCAAATCAGCATGAAATTTCGAATGCTAGCTTGTTCGATTTTGGGTTACAACATGTTTCTAAAGAACAAATAAAAGACTTAGCACCTGATTTTATACTTTCAATGGGCGGACCAATTGTTTCAAAATCTATGAAACTTTGGTTAAAAGGAATTAAGCCAAACTACCATTTTCGCATACAAGCTCAAGGCGAATTTATTGATACTTATCAAAATTTAACACACTTACTTGAAGCAGAATTATTGCCTTATTTAGATGCTTTTGTTTCATTAAAAGTTACTAATGAACCAAGTAAAAAAGAGTATTCATTACTTTGGAAATTGTTGAATAACAAAGCCCATGAAACCTTAAAGGTATTTCATGAAAATAAAATTTGGTGTGAACCAAATGTGGTAAATAAAATTTTAGATGCCATTCCAGAAAATAGTCAATTACAATTAGGCAATAGCGCTAGTGTGAGATGGGTAAGTTGGTTAGGCGCACCGCTTAAGGCATTACAAATATTTTCGAATAGAGGAACCAGTGGCATTGATGGAACAGTAAGTACAGCCATTGGAGCCGCTAGGGTTCAAGCAGATAAAATAGTTACCTTAATTTGTGGCGACCTCTCATTGTTTTACGACCAAAATGCATTTTGGCAAAACAACTTGCCAAGCAATTTAAAAATTATTATATTAAACAATCATTCGGGCAATATATTCAATTGGATTGAAGGGCCTAAAAATCATCCAGATACCCTATCCTATTTTACAACTCCACATGCATTAAGTGTAAAAAAACTTGCTGATCAATTTGGGCTGAATTATTTTCAAAGTAAAGATTGGGGAACATTACAAGAAGGAATGGAGTGGCTTTATACTGTAAGACCAAACATTTCCATTTTAGAATTAAGTTTTGAAGAGAATGAAAACATGAAAGGAATTGTTGCCTTTAAAGAGTTGGTGATAGGATAAGAAAAATTTAGCCTAAAGGTTTAATCCATTCCACTAATCGCCACCGCACAATTTTCTCCATCCATAGCGGCACTTACAATGCCGCCAGCATAACCCGCACCTTCTGCACAAGGGTATAATCCTTTGATTTGCGGATGCTCAAATGTTTCTTTGTTACGTGGTATTCTTACTGGCGAAGAAGTACGCGATTCGGTAGCTAATAATACGGCTTCTTGCGTTAAATAGCCGCGCATCTTTTTACCAAATTCTTGAAACGCTCCTTGCAAACCTTGGGCTACAAATCTGGGTAAAATATCGTGCAAATTTCTGCTAACCGTTCCTGGTAAATAAGAATTAGTTGGTAAGGTACTCGACACTTTTCTGTTTACAAAATCTACCATTCTTTGGGCAGGTGCTTGCAATGATTCATTGCCTTTTTTGAAGCAATCTTGTTCTACTTGTTGTTGAAAATACATGCCTGCTAAAGGACCATGCTTTTCAAATAACTTATAATCCTCGGTTTGAACCGAAACCACCATGCCGCTGTTGGCGTAAGGGTTATTGCGCTTACTCGGACTCCAACCATTTACTACAATCTCACCAGACGCAGTCATGGCGGGAGCAATAATTCCTCCCGGACACATACAAAAACTAAACACTCCTCTCCCATTCACTTGTTGTACGATACTGTAACTTGCCGCTGGTAAAAATTCGCCTCTACTACCTGTACATTTGTATTGAATTTGGTCTATCAATTCTTGCGGATGTTCTATGCGCACACCCAATGCAAAAGGCTTGGCTTCAATCAATATATTTTTAGCATGCAGCAATTCATAAATATCTCTAGCCGAATGTCCGGTTGCCAATACCAATTGTTCAAAAGAATGCAAAGTATCGCCAACATACAAACCCTTGATGGCATTGTTGTCTACCTTCAAATCTGTTACTCTTGCATTGAAATGAAACACACCACCACAAGTCAAAATATTTTCGCGGATGTTGGTAATAATTTGCGGCAATTTATTGGTCCCAATGTGCGGATGGGCATCATACAAAATACTAGGATCAGCACCATGCAAAACCAATATTTTTAAAATGCGCATTACATCACCGCGTTTGCTACTACGGGTATATAATTTACCATCGCTATATGTGCCCGCACCACCCTCACCAAAGCAATAATTGCTATCGGGGTTTACGCTGTTGTTGCGCGTAATTTGAGCCAAATCTCTTCGTCTTTCTTTTACCGCTTTTCCTCTTTCAAAAATTACCGGTTTGAACCCAAGCTCAATTAAACGCAAAGCTGCAAATAAGCCAGCCGGACCAGCACCCACAATACCAACCTCTTTTGCCCGACTCACATTTTTTAAGTGCAACTCAAAATCATCTTTTGGCACAGCTTCATTTAAATATACCTCTAATTGTAAATTAACACGAATAGGTTTTCGCCTGGCATCGAAACTTTTTTTTACAATGGTAAATCCAGTAATATCTGCCGGTTTGAACCCAAACTCTCTTTGCAATTGATTTGCGATAGCTTCTTGAGAAGCGGCCTGCTCGGGCGATAGCGTTAGTTGTATGGTTTTTTTCATGATTAGGTTTCTATCCCAATAAGTTGCAAACATGATTGTTTAATTCTTATTTGACAAACTAAATTTACTCCTTCTCAAATACCCAATAACCCAATAACAAAAAAAATTGCGAATGAAGATTACATGGCATATATTCTATTTACAAAATCAACCAAATCAATCATCACTTTAAAAATCGATTATAAATTTCCGAAATAATCATATAAACTAGTAAGGGAAAAACAATAAACGATAGTTTATTAAAAGCCCACGCTTCTGCAAAATCAAAATGAATGAGATGCATTATTCCACGAGTCATTCCGCATCCATAGCATTGAATTTTAAAAAAAACAACCGACAAACAAACTGAGGTTCCAGTGTCAAAAAAAGTCGCTGGCAAGCAGATTAGGGTTAAACCAAAACCAGATAAAATTATTAAGAGAGTAATTCCAATAATTCTTTTGTTAAAATTAAAATTATTCAGGTAAGGCATTTTTCAATATCTTTTTATTTAACATAATTACTACATTAGAACCTTTGGTCATATTAGCTATAACATTGGTGTTATTATCATTATCACGCAGGGTAATGTTTGCTGTACATGATTTTAATTTTCCCTCACTAATAGCTTGTATTCTTATTCCAACTTTACCCCCTGAATATGGAACAATTATTGTTTTTTTATCTTTTCCAATAACAAATGAATCTAAGATTTTTTTACTATCAATATAGATTGCAATTTCATCTCCATCCTCCCTACTGCCGTCTGAAACCTCAATTATAATTTCAGAGGAAGTCCAATTTAATCGCATTACTTGATTATTTGTTAAATAGGTATTTCCAACCTTGGCTTGAATATCATTATTCAATTGCTTCATCTTTAAGAGTGAATCTATACTTGATACCGCATTCTTACTTAAATATTTTTCGGCTAAAACATCTATGTATCCTTTATTTACTAGATATAAATAACCACTTGCACATTTCTTACCATTTTTATATTTCCCAATAAAATTTCCTTTCAAAACACTCTTTTCTTTATCTATTTTCAAACTGGCATTCTCTACCTTCAAAAAACAAAACTCCTCTGCCTCAGCATTTGATTTCGTATTAATATTTTCTATTTCTTCGAATGATAGGCTATTTTTTTCAATATTAATTATACCGCTAATTTTGCTTAAAGTTCTATTAGGGCCATATATATCAGTTAAACTAGTCCCTTCAATTTCACCATTTTCCTTTACTTTAAATTGAATTTTAAATGTTACAATTTCTTTTGAATCAAGTTGAAGGGTTCCTGTAAATTCATTTTTTACATCCTGACAATGAACTGATTGAAAGTAATTAAAAATAAAAGTCAGTAAAAGTATATTAAGTCTCAGTTTTTTCATATTTTGCATAAACAAAATAACAAAAAAAAGATTATGAAAAAAACTAACAAAATTCTACCACTACTTTTAGTTCTACTATTTACAGTAGCAAGCAGTGTCTACGCTTCATTTCCTGTTAAAAAAGATGCTAAAAAAGAACAAACTGTAAATGTGAAGGAGCAGAACCTTCAAAAAAATTCAGAGTTATTTTCTACCATAGCCAAAGAAACAATTGTTGATTCAAAAGCAATTAATTCTCCAAAACCAGATATGGATGAGAAAACAATTCTTTTATTGTTATGGTTCTTTTTAGGAATTTTTGCTGCCCACAGGTGGTACGCAAAGAAACCAACTGGTTGGAATATTCTATTTATATTGACAGCTGGAGGTTGCGGAGTATGGGCAATAATAGATCTAATCCATATCCTTAAAGACGAATTTTAATTTATATAAATAAAACACTAAAAAGGGCTATTTCATTACGAAATAGCCCTTTTTTTATGCCCAAAACTCCCAACAAAATATACCCAAACTCAATTTACTCAAGATTCCTTTGTATTTTCGCATATTGTTAAAATAAAATACTTCTACATGAAGCAATATACCGCACAGGAAATCAGTAGCTTGGCTACACAAATTAGGAGAGATATTCTCCGCATGGTTCATGGTTGTAAAAGCGGCCATCCAGGTGGAAGCTTAGGTTGTGCCGATTTTTTGGCAACCCTTTACTTCAAAATCATGAAACATGATACCAATTTTAACATGGATGGTGCCAATGAAGATTTGTTTTTCTTGTCGAACGGACATATTTCACCAGTATTTTATAGCACTTTAGCTAGATCTGGGTACTTTCCAATTGAAGAAATGAAAACATTCCGCAAACTAAATACCAGGTTACAAGGTCACCCAACTACACATGAGCACCTTCCAGGTGTACGCATTGCATCAGGCTCTTTGGGTCAGGGCTTATCTGTTGCTTGTGGGGCTGCCCTCTCAAAAAAATTGAATGGCGATGGCCAATTGGTTTATGCCTTAATGGGTGATGGCGAAATAGAAGAAGGTCAGAACTGGGAAGCATTTATGTTTGCCGCGCACCAAAAAATTGATAACCTCATTGTTACCATAGATTTAAATGGTCAGCAAATAGATGGATCAACCAAAGAAGTAATGGGCCTTGGTTCAGACATAGCAGATAAGGTGAAATCTTTTGGTTGGGAAATATTGCACATGGGCGGACATGATGTTCAAAATATCATTGACACCATGGCTGCCGCCAAAGACCTTACTGGAAAAGGTAAGCCAATTTTTGTAGTGATGAAAACTGAAATGGGCTACCCTATTGATTTTATGATGGGTAGTCACAAATGGCATGGCGTTGCACCTAATGATGCAGAACTAGAAAATGCATTGTCACAATTGCCTTCTACACTAGCCGACTATTAAGTTCATTTGGCATAAATGAGGTCTATTTTAAAATTTATTTGTGTTTTTTGGTTATTGATTTCAACCATTTTTTCGGTTCAGGCCCAAACGCCTAAACCTATAAAAACACGCATTTTATTTTTGCTAGATGCTAGTGGAAGTATGTATGCAAGGATGGAAAGCGACTCGCGTATAAATGTAGCCAAACGTTTATTAAACAAAACAATTGATAGCTTGGTAGGAACCAAAAACCTAGAGATTGCCTTGAGAGTATACGGCCATACTTCGCCACCTAATGTTAGGAATTGTAAGGATACTCGTTTGGAAGTTCCGTTTAGACCCAATAATTTTACTGAGGTAAAAAAGCGTTTGCAAAGCATCAATCCAAAAGGAACTACCCTCATAGCCCAATCTTTGTTGCAATCTGCTTACGATTTCCCCAAGGAGCCTTATACCCGCAATGTAATCATACTTATAACCGATGGTATAGAAGAATGTCAGGGCGACCCATGTGCAGTTTCGGAAGCATTGCAAAGTCAGGGTATTATTTTAAAGCCATTTATCATTGGCATTGGATCAACAGAAGATTTTAGAAAAGCCTTTGATTGTGTGGGTAGGTACTATGATGCCAATACTGAGCAAGGATTTGAAGATGCCTTGAACATTGTTGTTTCGCAGGCATTAAACAATACCACTGCACAAGTTAATTTATTGGATGTATTTAGCAAGCCAACCGAAACCAATGTGAATATGAGCTTTTACGACATGAACTCTGGGCAGTTGATGTACAATTATATGCATACCATCAATGAAAGGGGTAACCCAGATACTGTGCAGCTTGATCCTGTTTTTAGGTACAGAATGGTGGTGCATACTTTGCCTCCGGTTGTAAAAGAAAACATTGATGTTACACCAGGAAAGCATACCATCATTGGGGTTGATGCACCACAAGGGCAATTAATGGTAAAGGTAGATGGACTAACCAATTACAGTGGTTTGCAGTTTTTGGTTCGACAAAAAAACTCCAATAAAACCATCAATGTGCAAGATGCCAATACCAAGGAAAAATATTTGGTAGGCAAGTATGAAATTGAGGTATTGTGTTTACCCAGAATGGTGAGAGAGGTTAGCATTGACCAGAGTTATACCACAACCTTGCAATTGCCTCAACCAGGAAAGCTTATTGTAAATTGTCAGTTACAAGATTACTATGCCGATATCTATCAAATGATTAGAAATGAGTTGGTATGGGTATGCAAATTGCCAGTTGAAAAAAGGAGCCACCAGCTCATTATGCAGCCAGGTGACTATAAAATTATTTACCGTTCAAAAGGCGACAGCAGGAGCAGTCATACTTTTGAAAGGCTAATTAAAATTACGAGTGGTCAGGCCACAAATGTTTTATTGAATTAATGTAATATTGAACCTTGTTGGTTTGAACCTATAAAAGCGCAAGAATGAAAAAGTTTGACATCCAAAATGTAAAAGACACCCGCAGTGGATTTGGTGCAGGATTATCGGAATTAGGAAAAAGCAATCCTAAAGTAGTGGCACTTTGTGCAGATTTAACTGGCTCATTAAAAATGGATGCTTTCCAAAAAGAGCATCCCGAAAGATTTTTTCAAGTAGGTATAGCTGAAGCCAATATGATGGGAGTGGCAGCAGGATTAACCATTGGCGGTTGGATTCCATTTACAGGAACTTTTGCCAACTTTAGTACGGGCAGGGTTTACGATCAAATTCGTCAATCAATTGCCTACAGTGGTAAGAACGTAAAAATATGTGCATCTCATGCAGGTATTACCTTAGGTGAAGATGGCGCAACACACCAAATATTAGAAGATTTAGGCTTAATGAAAATGTTGCCAGGCATGGTAGTTATCAACCCATGTGATTATAATCAAACCAAAGCAGCAACCATTGCCATTGCAGATTATAACGGTCCCGTTTACTTACGTTTTGGTAGGCCTGCAGTTCCTAATTTTACCTCGGCAACAGAACCTTTTCAAATTGGAAAAGCCTTAATGTTGAATGAAGGAAAAGATGTAACAATTTTCGCAACCGGACATTTGGTTTGGAAAGCCATTGAAGCTGGACATGCTTTAGCAGAGTTGGGTATTGATACAGAGATTATCAATATTCATACCATTAAGCCATTGGATGAAGAGGCTGTTTTGAAATCGGCAGCAAAAACGCGCTGTGTGGTTACAGCCGAAGAGCACCAAATGAATGGGGGTTTAGGAGATAGCATTGCACAATTATTGGCACGTAAATTACCTACACCAATGGAAATGGTAGCTGTAAATGATAGTTTTGGAGAAAGCGGCACGCCAGATGATTTAATGAAAAAATATGGCTTAGAAAGCAGTAACATTGTTGCTGCAGTGCAAGCTGTGTTAAAACGTAAATAATATGAACTCCTCACTCTTCAAAAAAATTGGGCTCGTTTTACTAGCTTTATTATTCCTACTACAATTTGTTCAACCAGCCAGAAACGAGGGACAATCAAGCGGACCAAATGATATCACTCAGGCTATGAATGTGCCCGTTTCGGTTCAACAAACATTGGAAAAAAGCTGCTATGATTGTCATAGTAACCATACAGAATATCCTTGGTATAGCAACATTCAGCCATTGGGATTTTGGTTAAAAGACCATGTGGATGAAGGAAAAGAGGAGTTGAATTTTTCGGAGTTCAATAGCTATACGCCCAAGCGTAAGGCCAAGAAGATGAAGGAAATTGTAAAGGAAATTGAAGAAGGTGAAATGCCATTGTCATCGTATACGCTTATTCATCGCAATTCAATATTAACGGAGGCACAAAAAGCAGAATTGATTGAATGGGCAAAAGCAAATCAAAAATTTGTTCCAACAGATAGTGTTGTTGTTGCCTCTGCGGAACGCGGAGAAGAAAAGTATGAATTGCAAAAGGAGCATAAGGTTTCATTAACCAAATCATATTCAACCCTTGCAATAAGGCACAATCTAGGACAATAGCAATTTTAATTTGAGTACGGCAGCAATGGTCATAGCATCTGTTATTTCGCCAGTCATTACCATTTGAAACAAGGTATCGAATGGCACTTTTTTAACCTGCAAATCTTCGGTTTCTTCTGGTTCAGATTCTGTAAATTCAAGGTTTCTGGCTACATATAAAATTGCTTTTTCATCGGTGGCAGAATTGCTTAAATCCATTTCTAATATTTTCTCCCAATGGTGCGCTATGATACCACATTCTTCTTGCAATTCACGCTTGGCAGAATCAATGGGATCAACCCCAATTTTGCCACCTCCTTCTGGTATTTCCCAAGTGTATTTTTTTAGCGGATACCGAAATTGGCCAACAATCCAAGTATTGTTGTTTTCATCTAAAGGAATGATACCAATGGCTAGGTTTTTAAAATGGATTACACCATAAATTCCGGGATTACCTGCTGGGGTAATGACATCTTGGTGTTGCACTTCAATCCAATTATTTTCATAAGCCGTTTTGGAGGCAATTAATTTCCAAGGATTGTAATCTTCGCTACTCATTTCATTCAACCTAATTTATGGAAACTTAGGGAATTTCTTAAAATCTGGTTTGCGTTTTTCTAGGAAGGAGTTTTTGCCTTCTTTGGCTTCTTCGCTCATGTAATACAATAAGGTAGCATTTCCAGCCAATTCTTGTATACCTGCTTGTCCATCGAGTTCAGCGTTGAAAGAACTCTTTAACATGCGCAAGGCAATTGGACTTTTCTCCATAATTTTTCTACACCAGTAAATGGTGGTATCTTCCAACATTTCTAAAGGCACCACCTTATTTACCAAGCCCATATCAAGCGCTTCTTGGGCATTGTATTGATCGCAAAGGAACCAAATTTCGCGTGCCTTTTTTTGCCCTACTATACGAGCCAAATATCCAGCACCAAAGCCACCATCGAAGCTTCCTACTTTAGGACCGGTTTGTCCAAATTTTGCATTTTCTGCGGCTATGGTTAAATCGCAGATTACGTGTAACACATGTCCGCCACCAATAGCCCAGCCTGCCACCATGGCAATTACTGGTTTAGGAATGCGTCGGATTTGCATTTGTAAATCCAATACATTCAAGCGAGGCACACCATCATCACCCACGTAGCCACCATGGCCGCGCACGCTTTGGTCACCTCCACTACAAAATGCTTGTCCACCTTCACCAGTTAGGATCACACAATAAACGTTTTCATCTTGGCGAGCCAATTCCATTGCTTCACTCATTTCTTTCACCGTTAAAGGTGTAAAAGCATTGTGAACCTGCGGGCGGTTTATGCTAATTTTAGCAATACCCTCATAAAATTGGTATAGAATTTCTTTGTATTCTTTTAAGGTTGTCCAGTTGTGTTTTGATTGCATGGTAATTTTATTCTTGTGCGAAGGTAAGTTTTGAAAAGGCATTATCCAATAATGTTGCGGGTTAAGTGATGTTATATCTCCACAACAATATTGTTCTCTATTTGATCAAATATTCGCCAGCAGTTAATACTGGAATTTTCGAATTTTTAAAATCCTTCTTATTTCTTGTAATAATTATATCCGATTGAAAATCCATTGCAACAAAATACTGCAAACCATCCTCAAAGTCAGAAAAATCTGATGCCAAAGCCAATTCAATAGCCTTCTCTTCCAATGGTAAAATTTTTACTAAAACCTTAAATTTCAACAAAAACTTTTTTGCATCAACTGCCTTGTAATGTTTAGCTATGGAATAATAAGCATTTGCAAAAGTAAGAGAAGAAATTTGAAGCTGAATCTGTTTTTGGTCACTCAAAGTGAATAATTGTTGAGCATCCCTATAAAAAGGTTCCCGTTTAGCTAATAGGTCAATTACCACATTGGTATCCACAAATACTTTTTCCATTATGAATACTTTTTATGGATGTAATCTCGGTATTCATTTCGCTCATCAAAATCGTCTGGAATTATACCTGTTAAACTTTCTACAAGCGGGCTTACTGAATTTTTTTTCTTTGATTCTTGTGTTAAAGAATGAAGATAATTTTCGATTAATTTTGATAAACTAACTTGATGACTCTTCGCATAAGTTTTGGCATCACTTATGATATTTTTGTTCAAATTTAATGTGAGCTTGGTATTCATAAAGCAATATTATACGTACAAAAATAATAATTCTTTACGTAAATTCAAGAAAAGTATTCAATTATTCATTTGGTTTAAATTACAAGCAAATTGAGGCAACTTTAATTTGATGTCAATACCTTAATTTTGCAAAATGTTTAGATTGCTATTTTCAATTCTATTATTAATAATATCATTCTGTTGCGAGGCAGGCACTATTGTTGTTTCTGCAGCTAGCTTGCCCACTTTTGGCAATTGCCCCATATATTTTGCCTCCGATGCTCAACGTTATACCATTAGTGGTACTGCATTAACTGCTAATTTGGTTATCACAGCACCAGAACATTTTGAAGTTTCGATCAATTATACGTTTGGTTATTCTTCTAGTTTAACAATTGTTCCAAGCACGGGAACTATTGCTAACACCACCATTTACGTTAAATTTAGTCCTTATACCACTGGAAGCAAAAGTGGTAGTATTAGCAATGTAAGTTTAGGAAGCACCACCCAAAATGTAAGTATTTTAGGCAATGCTACATCAACGCCTGCAACTGGAACCAATGCAGCAACTTACTATAATACCATTAGCACAATAAGCAATGGGGCAAGCTTAAAAACGGCCTTGTATAATAAAATTTTGGGTCATACAGTTACTGCTTATGGCAGCGGCAGTAGTGGTTTGTGGGCTACTTATTCTACCACCGACCCACTTTATAATGGCAAAGTTTGGGATATTTATTCTACCAAATTAGATGCACCATCGCCGTACGAATTTACTTTTAGCACCAACCAATGTGGCAGCTATGCTGTTGAAGGCGATTGTTATAATAGGGAACACAGTTTTCCGCAAAGTTGGTTTGCAACAGCATCTCCAATGGTTTCGGATATGTACCATATTTACCCAACAGATGGTAAGGTAAATGGAGTGCGCGGAAATTCTCCCCACGGAGAAGTATCTATTGCCACCACTAATTGTTTACAAGGTGGAAAGCTTGGAGCAAATACCACTGCAGGCTTTACAGGTGTTGTGTTTGAACCCATTGATGATTACAAAGGAGATTTAGCCAGGAGTTATTTTTACATGGCAACCCGTTACGAAAATTTAATTGCTAGTTGGCAAATTAATGGTACTGCCGATGAGGTATTAGCAGGCAACTCATTTCCTGCTTACGATGCATGGTTTTTAAATGTATTGGTAAAATGGCATAACCAAGATCCACCAAGTGTAAAAGAAATCAATAGAAACAACGCCGTTTTTGGCTACCAAGTTAACCGCAATCCATTTATAGATAGTCCGCAATATGTAAATAGAGTTTGGGGAGGCGCAGGTGCGCTTGAACCAACTATGGCTGCGAGCAATTTTGTGATTAAAAACAATACCACTACCGCTGCATTAATTTCCTGGAAGAGCGGCAATGGTCAAAAAAGATTGGTATTAGCCAGAGCAGGATTTCCGGTAAACGCACTACCTATTGATTCTTTCAATTATACTGCTAACAACGCTTTTGGTTCAGGCAGTCAAATAGGCTCTGGCAATTTTGTGGTATACAACGGTATGGGTTCAAGCATAGAAATAAGCGGTTTGAACCAAAACCTAGTTTACTATTTTACGGTGATTGAATACAATGGAGTTGGAAAGACTAGCAATTATTTAACAAGTAGCATACTTAATTCTGGCGTTGTTGCCTTGCCAGTTAGTTACCTTTCCTTTGAAGCAACTTGGGCCGAAGAGCAACAAATAAACCTAGTTTGGCGAACAGCAAGTGAAATTAATAATGCCTATTTTGAAGTAGAAAGAAGATTTGAGGGAACAGATTTTGAAAGCATTGCAAAAATTAATGGCAAAGGAAACAGCAATAAGGTGAGCAATTATTTTTATAGCGACCAAAGTTTTTACAACAATTTGGCAGGAAGTAACGTTATAGAATACCGACTCAAACAAACCGATTTTGATGGAAGTTTCAGTTATTCGCCAATTGTTCAAATGGCAGTAGCAGAAAACAACCAAATAAGCGTGGTGAACCCAATTGGGAATACCTTGATATTGAAATCGGAACTACCAGGAGAAGAAGCAAATATTGTTTTGCGCAACCTGGAAGGAAAAATAGTTTTAGAAACCAAAACAACACTACAACATGAAACGTTTATTCAATTGGAAAATGAGCTTCCTTCCGGTATGTTTTTTCTATCTGTCGTGCAGCGCTCAAGACAACAAACCTTTAAAATCATCAAGCCCTAAAATGGTAACCGAAACAAAACACCAAGAGATAAAGAAAGACCAAAAATACGAGGTTCAAAAAAGTGAAGCAGAATGGCAAAAAACTTTGAGCCCAGAGCAATACAATATCCTCAGAGAAAAAGGTACTGAACGCCCATTTACAAGCGATTTAGAGGAGAATTATGATGGGGGCACCTACACTTGTGCAGCCTGCGGTAATAGCCTTTTTAGCTCAGATGGCAAGTTTGATAGTGGATGTGGTTGGCCAAGTTTTTTTGAAGCCTTAGATCCTACCAAAATAGTTACCAGCACAGATACCAGTTACGGCATGGTACGCACAGAAATTATGTGTGCCAAATGTGGCGGACACCTAGGCCATATCTTCAATGATGGTCCAAAAGACAAAACTGGACTACGCTATTGTGTGAATGGAAAGTCGTTGAACTTTCAAAAGAAGTAGACAGAATAGTTTTATAAGCCCCATCTTTTTTGCATCTTTGTAAGCTCAATTAGAGGAGTTATGCTAAAATTTCTTTTTTATCTATTTCTATTTTATACCATCTTCCGTTATGTATTTGGCGGCTTTAGGATCAATGTTTTTCATTTTAACCAACAAGCACCCAAACAACCCAATCCCACTTATAGAGATGAGGATGAAGGTACTATAACCATTGACCCAAAGGTTGGTCAAAAAAAGAAAGAGAAACCAGATAAATTAGGGGAGTACGTAGATTTTGAGGAAGTGAAATAAGAATAAATGGAAAAAAAACTACGCTCTCTCTTGTTAAAAATGCTTGGAACCGAATCTTATTTAGGCTTGGTTAGCAATGCCTACATCAGGTTAATTGCTGCGGGCAAACTAAAAGAAAAGTACCCAGAATTATTTTACTTAAAAGAATTGGTTCAGCCCGGATTTACTTGCGTTGATATTGGCGCAAATGTGGGTTATTACTCGGTATTTTTATCAAAATTTGCAGGCGCCACTGGGCGAGTATATGCCATTGAGCCTGTGCCATTGTTTGCTAGGGTTTTTCTTAAAAACACCAGTAGGTTTGCCTTACAAAATATTACGCTGTATCAATGTGCTTTGGGTTCAGAACAAAAACGTGTAACTTTAGGTACGCCTATGATAGATGGCGTTTTTAGGCACGGACTTACAAAAGTTATTGAGAGCAATACCGACCAAAGCACACAAACTTATGAAGTGGATATGCAGGTGCCTGATCAGTTGTTTGCCAGCATAACCAAGATAGATTTTTTAAAGTGCGATGTAGAAGGTTATGAGGTAATTTTGTTCCCTCAAATGATGGCTACTTTAAGCAGGTGTAAGCCAATTATTCAGATAGAAATTTCAACAGCAGAGAACAGGAAAGCATTGTTAAACCTGCTTGAACCAATTGGTTATAGTGTATATAAATTGAACAATAATAGGCTAGAGGCTTTGAGCCATGCAGAAGCATTAGTTTACGAAAATGGCGATTTTTATTTTAAGGTAAGCGATTAAGCCTACCAATCATCTTCATCTACAATAATTGGTTCGCGTAAGGCAAGCTTAATGCTTTCAATCAACTTTAAAATGTCTTTGTCGGCATTTCTGAGGATATTATCATTTTCTCTTACTTTGGTGGTAGAGCTATAATAATACTCAAAATAGTTACGCGGACCTTTACCGCCATCGGCTGGTTTTAAGCCTTCGTGCACCAAGTTAGTGATTTGGTATTTGTATCTGCCTTCTTTTATTAGAAAAGATAATTTAAATTCAAAAGTACCAATGCTGCGTTTAGAATACTTGTTTAAGTATGCATAGGCAGGAATAGATCCAACATAGGTTATCTTTTGATTGCGCTTGTCTACTTCAATTTTAATGTCCTTACCCAGATTGGCAGCAGCCCAGCGCTTAGCTCTAAAATAAAGAGAATCGGAACCACTTTCTTCTTGCTCCACCACGCCATAATAAGTGATGAGATTAGTGGCAGAATCAATAACCAAAACAATGCGATCATAGTTCTTTAACAAAGGATCTATTGGACCAGCAGGCGCAGGTATGGCACTTGTATCTGTTACGGTAGAATCTGGTGGTGCAGAAAAATCATAACCCGGAGTAGTTTCATCTTGAACTTGGGCAAAGCTTTGGTTCGCAACAAAACCTAACACACACATTATACCTATTTTTATATTTAACTTCATTTTTTAATTTCTAATTATTTATTTCAACTGCACAAATTATTTCAAAACCCTTACAACAAACAAATTTAGCGATTTTCTTAATCACCATTACCGATTTAGGCTCAATTTTAAAAAAAAATCTTTGTAAAAAAAAACTTAATGTTTGGCCTCCCTTTTCGGCACCAAATGGTGCTCACGCGCTTCATCTACAGTTTTGTTACTTTTCTTTTTATGAGTTGGGTCGAACCCATTTTCGCGCATGGCATCCCAATATTCCTTGCCATACCCAACAAAAATCTCATCTCCAGGCTTTATAGTTCTACGTGCAATGATGTATGGCTTACCCTTAATTACCTCAAAGCGAGCATTGTTCTTAATACCAGGAATGCGCACAATTCCCGAAGCATCGTTGGCATAACGTGCTAATGAGTCGAGGCAATTTTGCGCATCTACACATTTTCGCGCCGAAACATAAAAATAATAGGCACCCACACCATCCAGTTTCTCATTGCGTTTTTTACATTCGGCCCAGGTAATAATATCCCCAGTATATTCAATAACGCGATCGCCCCTTTTAAAAATAGCTTTGGCAAACAATCCCTTTCCGGCATTTGCTATGCTCGACTTCTTAATTTCTAAATCCATTGAGTTACAAA
Organism: Bacteroidia bacterium; assembly: GCA_044377255.1. Classification (GTDB taxonomy): domain Bacteria; phylum Bacteroidota; class Bacteroidia; order UKL13-3; family UKL13-3; genus B1. Next base: position 8,592 of record JBILJL010000002.1, on the reverse strand, counting down.
AGTGACGAAAAACGAGCATAAAATTTAATTTTTTTAAGATTAAAATATCGTGCACGTTTTTTAATTCTGAATTATATTTGTCTCAGATGAAAATAGTAAGTTATAATGTCAATGGTATTCGCTCGGCTCAGAGTAAAGGGCTGGTAGATTTTATGCAAAGTAGTAAGGCAGATGTGTTTTGTTTTCAAGAAACCAAGGCCATGCAAAATCAGGTGGAACCCTTTCTATATGAGGTTGCAGGATATAAGCACCAGCATTGGTTCAGTGCAGAAAAGAAAGGTTATAGCGGAGTTGCTATCTATTCAAAGCAAAAACCAGATCATGTGGAGTATGGTTCTGGTGTACCAGAGTTTGATACCGAAGGAAGAATGATAAGAGCCGACTTTGGCGACTTAAGCATCATCAGTGTATACATGCCAAGTGGCAGTAGTGGCGATACACGCCAAGCTTATAAAATGGTTTGGCTCTCATTCTTTCAGAATTATATCAATGAGCTCAAGAAAACCAGACCTAATTTAATCATTTGTGGCGATTACAATATTTGCCACAGAGCCATAGATATTCACGACCCAAAAGGCAATAAAGACAGTAGTGGATTTTTGCCCGAAGAAAGAGATTGGATGCAGGCATTTATAGACTCTGGTTTTATAGATAGCTTCAGAACCTTGCATGCCGAGCCGCATAACTACAGTTGGTGGAGTTATAGAGCCAATGCCCGCAATAACAATAAAGGCTGGCGCATTGATTATTGTATGTTGTCTGAACCAATTGGCAATAACTTAGTTGAAGCCGGTATTTTACCCAATGAAAAACACTCGGACCATTGTCCGGTTTGGGTTAAAATAAAAAGGTAATTAAGCTAAAAGGCCAACCACTTCAAACTTATCAAATACATGTTCATTGTGTGGTGCATCTGGCAATTCATCTGTAAGGTCTTGCCCGGCCCAGTGTTCGTAATGTTTGCCATTGCGCCACAATCTGCTCCTACTTACATCATAAATTTTGCCTTTGTAGGCAACCCAAATCTCGTCACGGTCTTGACCGTTGCGCAAGGCTAGTTGGGATTTGGAAAATGTTGGAAGGCTCATGGAATTAAGCTAAAGGATGGTTTAAAATTTCTATCAACCTCACAAAACTATAAGTTTAGGATATAACTTGATTATAAATTTTAAAAAGTTATTGAGGTATTCAGGTTAATCTAATTTTTAGATGAATTTGGAATTCCTTGGTTAAATCAAATTCTATTTAATTCAAGTTAATTACAACGAGAGGTTGTTAGGTGTCTGCGGAGCGCTGAACAGCTAATTTATTGTAGGTACTGTTAGTAGTCGTTGTCTTATTTTATTAACTATATTTATAAAGTATCTACTTTAAGTATTTATTGAGTTTAATTACGGATTATCTTTCTGGTCAAACTATTTCCATATTCATCAGAAAGTCTTAAAAAATACAGCCCTGAGGGGAAATTATCCATGTGAAATTGGTAATTGCCACTAAATGTATCATTATATAGTAACTTCGATTCAACCCCAAATATTTCCAAATCGACTTTTTTGATTTTATCACTACTAATATTAACCTCATGATTTACAGGATTCGGGTAAACCAAAATATCATTAAAATAACCTATTGGATTTAAACCCACTGGAAACAATGGTCCGTTAGAAAGAAGTTTACCATTACTGTCTATTTTGCAAACTAGGCTGCCGTAATAATCCAGTTCAGTTATAGAGTCAATGGCTAGAAATCTAAGTTGATAAAAGTTTTTTTCGTCATCTTCTGCAAATGCTGACAATCCAGCTTGTGAGTTTTTTCTATCATATTCAGCTATTCCGGGTAAAACTTTCTTTATAAATAATTCATTATCCAAAACTATCATTCTTTGTCGGTCAATAGAATCATTAAAAAATGTAAGTGCTAAAAAATCATCTCCATTTATTCGTTTTACCAAACCTTTAAAACTAGAATTAAATAAAAAAGGATAGTTGACTGTATCTCTATACATCCAAGCCTTCCTGTGGCTAATTACATTTCCCTTATCGTTAAAGAACACCCATCTTGCTGGAAATTTTAACTGGCTTTCTTGATTATATACCAATAATCCATATGTACTATCATTTAATTGTACACTTGAATTATAATATAACCTAGGTAAGCGAAACATATCAAAAACGAAATCATATTGCCAACCTAAAGAATCCAGTTCACTTTTTATCTCAAGTAAATTACCGCTTGTATCAAACAAGGCCGAGATAACCTTTGTTTGCCATATGCCTGCACTGTCTTTTTGCGACCTGCCAATAACCAAAATTTCGTTGTTTTTGGTGTGGTACACATAATCAAAACTTGTTGTTCTAAAACCATCCCTATTGATTCGATAATACTTTTCCCATATTTTACTGCCATCTATATTGTAACTTGCCAGAAAACCCGACCAGCCAAATTGCGAGGTTGGAGGACGATAATCACCAGAAAGTATCAAAACCTTATCTATTTCAGCAATTGAATTCACATCATTAGATGTGTCACCAATTACTACTGGACCGATAGGTATTCCGTTTTTATTGAAAACAGTAAATTGACAATTTCTTGTATTTCTATAATCTTGTGTTCTATTATACCAAATTAACTCATTATTCCCATTAAATAATTTCCCTTCAGTAGAATATGGTAGAAAATTAGAAACAACGCCATACCTTAACTCTTTACTCACTTTTATTATTCTGTTTGAGAATCCCTCACTTTGGATATTGTTACCTATACTAAAATAAAGTGTATCATTAAAAAGCTTTATAGCATCCCAACTATTTGTTTGTTTAAGAGGAAACACAAATGGTGAAAAGTTTTGTGCATGCAAAGTGGTTATGGCGAGCCATATAATCAAAGCAAATGATAAGTTTTTCATATCTTATTGCTTTTGAATGATAAACTTATAATTAGTGTTGGCGTTTTTAATTAACAAACAATAAACGCCAGTATTAAGGTAGCTTAAATCTAAACCATTATTTCCGTTTTGATTATCAACTTCCATAATTGTTCTTCCTAGAAAATCTACAACTTTAATATCACATTTTTGGTCATCGTCATTTAACCCTTTAATCGTTAAAATTCCATTTACGGGATTTGGAAAAACCATTAAAGATGAGATGTTATCATTTTTAGAAATTAAATTAGAATTACGTTTACCTAAATTTATTTCACAATTCAGATCAATTGAATTTTCATTATTTAATAAATCGAATAATGTTTTTGTAACTTGATATTCATTACTTTGATGTGTAACTTTTATAGTATATTCAGTTGCTAAATTTAATTCGTTTAAACCTTCTCCAAAAATTTGTAGATTAAATGCATTATCAAATGCATATTGAATTGGAATTTCGTCTTGAAAAGAATTAAACATTACAACTTGTAATTCTTCAGTTGATTGTAAGCAAGAAGTGTTGATTAGTTCAATGTGTACGTCAGCATATGCAGTATCCCTTTCTGAGAATTGTTCGTCATATAAACTTTGCATAATACTTCGAGCTAAGTATACATGGCTACCTTCAATTGAAGGAGTTTTATTTGCAATGCTGCGAATATACTGTTCATCTGTATAATCAGGTTGATGTGCCACAGGATAGCTGAAACCAATATATTTTTTAAGTAATGTAGCATATTTTTGATCAAGATTGTTTTCAAAATTATGGTTAAGGAAAATTAAAGCGGTATCAAAGATATTGGTTTGAGCGTATTCCAAAGCTTTAATAATTCTAATTTTATCAGTCAATACATAGTTTGGATTTGTTATTAAGTCATTTAAACCATAGCTGAAATCTAATTCCCATTGGCTAATTTGGTCAGAAGAATTATCTGCTTCAATTTCATTTGGTGAACCTACCGGAAACTGACCTTTACATATATCTGGTGCATAATCTTTAATTAAAGTTTGGAATACAAAAATGGGTGAACTAGAACCAGGAGGTGTAAAAGGACCAAAGCAACTTTTTGTTGTGCCTGCCTGATAACAAGCTTCTTTTACGGTTCCATTATTTTCAATTACCCACCAATTTTTCACATTATCTAAAGGCTCTATCCAATGCATGTCAGAGATTCCCGTTTGTATATAATTATTAGACCTAGATTCAACAGCTTTTATACCATGGGTTCTGAATGTGTTTCGCAACAGGTGCTTATCACTATACATAAGTCCAAAACGGTTGCGTGAAAATGTGTTACATAAAATTTCAGAGCCAATATTGTTCATTTTTGCTCTAATGCCATATTTACCCTTTAATGAGTTTGATTTTAAAGAAATATTTGAGCTGTTCTCTAAATAAATTGCGTTACCATTATTAGAAATCCGATTTTGATTATTGCTGGCTATAATATCATTTTGAAATGCAGCAAGGTAATTTGAATTTATTACATGAATGCCGCTTGGGAAAATAGTATTAGATGTCGGTCTTACAATGGTTGGGTAGTTGTTATCAATATTGTAAATACCGCCATTGCCTTCTGGCCTTGTTAAATCCGATTTGCCCCCTGTAACCCCATTGACCAAAATACCTGTTCTTAAATTATAAATTTGATTCGAAGCAACTTCAATATGACTATATCCTGTATTGGCGGTTTTTCCTAAATCATTTATCATCAGGGCATTTGCGTCATATTGGAAAATTGGAGTATTTTCTGTACCCAAAAGATTGTATTTATCATTACTGAAAGTATTTCCCAAAATGCTGAGATAGGTTCTATCAAGATTTACTTTTGAGGGAAAGGAATTATCATCACAATAAATACTGCTATTTGCGCAGTTTAGAAAGCTGCTGTTTAGTACCTCAAGGCTGCAACCTTTATTTTTTACCCATTCAATACCTTTTTGATAGGATCCATTAAAATTTACAGTGTGAATGTTTAAGTTAACTCCGTTATACGCGGTAACATGCCGTGTATTATCTGAAAATGTGGTGGAAATATTATTTGTAGAGTTATTATCTACCTTTAAACTGTATTTTATGTTATTATTATTGTTTTTTTCAATAAAAATTGCTGATGCATAATTAAAATTAACCCTTGGGGAAAAATTAATATTAACAATGCCTTTAATATTTGAATAATTACAACCTGATATATGAATGAAACTATTGGTAGCCTTAACACCAAACAATCCTCCATTAAAATCATTTTCTTCTAAAAACAGATTATTTATGGATGTTCCTGTGTTATAAACCTCTAAAGATGATATTCCTTTGTTTGCGTTTTGACCATTAATTGCAAGTTGGCCTTTTGTTATATCTTTTAAAATCTCGGTGTTTCCAAATAGGCTCTTCCTTATTTGAATATTGCCCATAAATAACGTTGAGCCAGAAACTCCTCCATTATTGATTCTTATAGAGCGTTCATTTCTATCAAAAGTATAGTCTTGAACAAGCAAACCAGATTCGGTACCAGAATAATCTATTCCAATTATTGCATCTTTTATAAATTTTTCTTGGTTAGTTGAGTTTTGAATTTTTAAACTTCCCCCATTTTGAACCACAATTCCGTTCCACATTATATTGCAACCATCTGTTTCTATATTAGTATTGGTTATTTCTAAATTTGCTCCATTCATTACCTTAATTGTGGTAGAAGTTGCGGGATGAATTGTTGTATTTTCAAATGCAACCGACAAACTTTGTTGTGAATATATCTCGTTTAAACCTCTAATTTTTATTATACCAGATGAAGTGCTCAGGTTATTAAACACTAATCCTGCGTTTAATTCAGGAAAAATTTCATCATCCAAATGATATCCCTCAGAAACAAAAGCCTGTCCATCAATTTGCTCAGGAAGGGGTCTAATTGCAAATAAGGCACCTAAATTTATGTCATTAGTCAGGTTGATGGTTCCAGAATTTGGAATTAATACATCTGGTATGTCATTTAAAGTTTGAGTAGAAAAATTAATTTTATGCAGTCCAAACTTTCCTACACTATAAATTTCACCATTTCTCCCTAATTCTAAACCTCCTCTTGTAATGACACTATGGTTTTTATTGCCTATTGATTCAGAAAAGAAAGATGCTGATATAACATAATTTGAAATTGAGGAAAGGTCTAAAATGCCTAAATTGTTTGTTAAAGGAGAACTAGTTGTTGCATTTGCATCAAACCTGTTAAAAACTAGTTTATTAGAGGATGAATTGAATTCTAAGCCACTAATGGCAAATTGAATAAGAGGATTGATAGAACGATAATTGTAATAACCAACAAATTGGTCAATATTTTTGGTTGAACTATTTATACCATAAACTAATATGCTTTTCTGGTCATGAATTGCTAGTCTACTTCCATCTGGTGAAATTTCGAACTCAGAAATGAACTGACCATCATTTAGGAAGGTTTTCGGTAAATCAGTATTTCTAATGAAATAGGAACTTCCATATTCAACTGCATAGGTATTGGTATTGACTGTAATTTTATTTAAATACACTGGTCGACTGTCACTTTCGCTTGCAATAGTAGAGTAAATGTAATAAATGGTATAAATATAATCATAATTCGGATCTCGTCTAATTGAATGAAAACTTTCATAAAAGGAATCTTGTCCACTTCCCATTTCTAGTGCCCTAATTCCAAGATTATCTATTAAAGTTGATGAAAAAAGTGATGTTTGGTCTGGTGTAAATGGCAAAAAATAATCCCAACTCTTTAAAGTTAGATCAACCTCAATTATCATTTCTCCAGATATTACATGAAGTAAATTGCAACCTACCTTTAGGATTGAAATTTCTCTAGAAGAATTCTTCAATTCTGTTAAGTTTAAATCGCCAAAAATCGATGGACTAAAAGGTTCCACATAATCTTTATTAGCATATGGGTCTAAATTATACTCATCTTTTAATAATTTGCACAAACCGGAGGGATTTGAATGCTTTTTAGTGTATTTATTTCCATGTTTATCGTAAATATATGTTTTATTATCCTTATTGATAACATAAATTACTGGAAATCCGTCATTATCAAAGTATGCATTGAAACCTCTATAAGATGTTATTGTTACATTATTTTCATCTGTAAATTGAACAGGCGTTTCTTTATAAAAGGGCGGACTATTATCAATATATGGGTTGCTGCCAAAGCTTATATTGGTTGTTCCACTTTGGGGTGGATTGGTTCCAGAAGTGGAAAATAATACCCAATTAGGGTTTTGAGTTTGGCTGTAAATGTTTTTAGATACGCTACAAAATAGCGAAACTAATGCGATGAATGAGGCTAATGAGGTTTTTTTCATGACTTTTGATTTAAGGTAAATCAAAGTTAAACAAATAAATCAAAACTTAACATGGAAAAAGTTTTCTAAAATTTATTTTACAGCTATTAAAATAAGTGCTCTCAAACTGAAAAGAGTATTCTTCGAATTAGAAAAAAATACTATCTCATTCATTCTATAAACCGGCGCTCTAACAAATACTCTTCAATTTGAATTGCCTTTATGGCGGAGCTTTTTCAAAAGGTCAATAATGGCTTCTTCATTCTCTTTAGTTAATGGCACTCCTCCAATAAAATCAACATCTTATTCTATTTTTTTGCTTTTCTAATTATGAATAGAAATGAAATTATTAATCTTTTATAGTCTTTCCATCTCTAATCAATAGATTGGCTTTTTCCCTTTGTGATATCATCAATATAACCCTGTTCATCAAAACCGATAAAGATTGTGGTTCCTCTTCCGGGTGAATCTAGTATAGGTTTTTCAATAAAAAAATGTGCAAATTGATTAGGCAAATAATTATAGGGTTTACCTAAAATTTTAACAATGCTGTCATATGTATATTTCGTAAAACAATTGTGATAATTTGGGTCTTGAAAAAGTTCCGAAATGTTTAATCCGTCTTTGTAGTAGTAAAACTCCCAATCGCTTCCTTGTTCTTTAAACTGTAATTTACCATCGTACTTCCACTCAGTTCTCAGCTTTTGATTGAGTACAATGCAAGAATCTATTGGGGGATTGGGCTTTTTACATGTAATATTTAACACGCAAATCATTAAAATTAGTTTTATCATTAAGTTTCTATTTAATACATGAAATAGGTACTATCCATTTATTTGAAGCAGTTGAAACCACAGCATAATACATACCCGTTTTTAGGTCTTGAGTTTCAAAGGTAATTATTGAATCCTTTTTTGATAAAACTGTTTGTTCCAAAACAACTCTTCCATAAATATCAACTATGGTATGCAGTTTAATTACGGATTATCTTTTTTGTTAAACTATTTCCAAACTCATCGTTGAGTTTGAAAAAATATATTCCTTTCTCAAATTCATCCATGTTAAATTGGTAATTTCCGTAAAATCTATCCCTAAATAACAACTTAGCGTCTATACTGTATACTTCAAGGTTAATTTTTCTGTTTATTTCACAGTCAATACTTACCTTATAATGTGTAGGATTTGGATAAACTAAAATGTCATTTAACAAATCTACTTTACTTAGACCCACTGGAAACAATGGTCCGTTAGAAAGAAGTTTACCATTACTGTCTATTTTGCAAACTAGGCTGCCGTAATAATCCAGTTCAGTTATAGAGTCAATGGCTAGAAATCTAAGTTGATAAAAGTTT
>JBILJL010000097.1:0-7852 GCA_044377255.1 Bacteroidia bacterium | reverse complement strand
TTTACTACAAGCATAATGTTTTCTTCTATCTTTTCTAAATCTGCTTCACTGGCATATTTCTTCTTAAGTAAAACTGCCTTCACTTGCTCAATTGGGTCTTGCGACTTATATTCTTCAACTTCCTCCTTGGTACGGTATTTTGCGGGGTCGCTCATACTGTGGCCACGGTACCTGTAGGTTCTAATTTCTAATAAGGTGGGTCCTTCACCTTTTCTGCCTCTTTCGGCAGCGGTTGCAATGGCTTGGTGAACTGCTTCTGGATTCATTCCATCCACCGATTCAGAAGGCATTTCGTAGCTTTCACCAATTTTATACATTTCACGCACATTGGTTGTTCTTCCTACAGAGGTTCCCATGGCGTAACCATTGTTTTCTATGACAAATATTACTGGCAAATTCCAAATCATGGCCATATTAAAGGTTTCATGCAATGCTCCTTGGCGGGCAGCGCCGTCGCCAAAATAACATACAGTTACTTCTTTGCCACCTCTGTATTGGTCTGCAAAGGCAATACCAGCTCCAAGTGGAATTTGTCCGCCTACAATACCATGACCGCCAAAAAAGTTGTGCTCTTTGCTAAACATGTGCATTGAACCGCCTTTTCCTTTGGAGCACCCGGTAACCTTACCATAAAGTTCAGCCATTACTTCCCTTGCAGGTATGCCACAAGCTATGGCATGTGCATGGTCTCTGTATGCCGTAATGATTTTATCCCCTTTGGTAAGGGCACTCATTGTTCCGGCTACAACGGCTTCTTGGCCAATGTAGAGGTGACAGAATCCTTTGATTTTCTGTTGGCCGTATAATTGGGCCGACTTCTCCTCAAACCTTCTCATGAGCATCATTTGCTCATACCAGTTGAGGTAAGTTTCTTTAGTGAAATTGTTTGTTGCCATTTTTAGAGAATTGCAAAAGTATGCAAAATATTACTTTTGACAAGTATTCTTTGTGCATTGATTATCAGATAACAGGAGTTTTTCTTCATTTTAAAGTGCGCGTTTTCTTAAATTGCAAACATGTATCTCAGCCAACTTAGCTTAAACCACTTTAAGAACTATCTTCAAACTACTTTTCGGTTCAGCCCGAAAATAAATGTGCTTTTTGGGAAAAATGGCGCTGGCAAAACCAATGTACTCGATGCCATTTATTATTTATCTATTACCAAAAGTTATTTTAATTCGGTTGATCACCAGCAAATTTTACAAGGCGAACAGTATTTTGTGTTGGAGGCTTTGGTAAATAGAGAAGATATAAGTGAAAAATTGCGATTGGTTTTCCAAAGAGGATTGGGCAAAAAGTTATTGGTTAATAACAATGAACTCGAAAAGTTTTCTGAGCATATTGGGGCATTGCCAATTGTAATGATTGCGCCAGGCGATATTCAGCTCATCTATGAAGGAAGCGAGGAACGCAGGAAATTTGTAGATTTAATTATTTCACAGTGCGATAGAATTTACTTGCATGAATTGATGCAATACCAAAAAACTTTGGATCAACGAAACAAACTGCTGAAAGATTTTTTTGAAAACAGGTATTTTAACCGCGATTTACTAGAGGTGTATAATGAGCAGTTGGGTAGGAGTGGTACCTATATTTATAGGGCACGCTTGACTTTTTTAGATATTTTTAAACCCCTTTTTTTAGAAAATTACAAAACCTTATCTGGCACAAATGAGCAGGTTGATTTGGTTTTTGAATCAGATTTAAATAAACAGATTTACCCAGATTTATTGCTCTTGCATGAGCAGGCAGATGTAGATTTGTTGCGCACCACACGCGGCATTCACAAAGATGATTTGGTGTTTATTTTGCAACACAATCCTCTCAAGAAATTTGGTTCACAAGGGCAACAAAAATCATTCATTATTTCTCTTAAACTTGCCCAATTTCAATACCTCGAAAAGATGAAAGGGGTGAAGCCCCTACTTTTATTAGATGATATATTTGAGAAATTGGATCAAACCCGCTTAAAAGAATTGTTTAAATGGATTACCAATGGAAATTTTGGTCAAATTTTTATCACAGATACCCAAAAAGAAAGGTCGCAAGTAATTTTGGGTGAATTAGCAATTGACCCAACTTTTTTTGAAATAAAAGAGGGTGAAATCGCATAATTAAAATAGTTAGTATTTAACTACTTTTTTGATTCCTCTACCTTAAGTTTATTGTATACTTCTATTGTCTTTCTCATGCGCCTGTTGTAAGGTTCATTTATAATTGCATAAGATACGCCAGAAATAACGGCTGATAGGCCAAGTCCAATCCAAAATTGTTGTTCGCTTTCTGCCCCAATAGCATAAATTAGTGGAACAATTGAAACAACCAACAAAGCAATTTCGGTATGTTTTAACATTCTCATTCTCTTAAATTCCTTGTAGGCTTCTGGGTATGGTTTCACTATCTTTTTTAACTCAGGATTAGAGAGGGAAGCTTTTTCCAAAACCGGAAAAACTACACCGTAATGATTCACATAATCTAGGGTGTCTAAGGTTTGAGATTTTGCTGAAATTACTGTTAAAGCAAAAAGGATAATGAGGGTTATTTTTTTCATATAAGTGTAATACGTTTATTGGTAATAAAAAGTTTTACTTCGATTTAGATTTTTTTGAAAAAGGTTGATAGGCTATTTTCATTTTCCCTTGCTCATTGGTTTTAATGCTTAAAAAAATACTTGGACCAAGTTTTGAATCGGTTCCAATATTTTCGGGCTTAATATTTTTATCATGTTTCTTAAAATTGCTCAGTGGAACCTGCAATAAAATGTAGGTGCTGTCTTTAAATGAATACCTGCCTTCTATGAATAAGCGGGCAACATTGGTGCTAATTTCCATTCTTTTTATATCAGTTTCTGTACCATAAGTTTTTAAATCGGCCTCAATTTTAGAGAAACTGATGTTCTTAAAATCCCTATTAGTCATTATAAAATTGCCCATTTCCATAATAGGTTTGTAGTTAATTAACTGCCCATTTTGCACCACCATGGTTACATGCCCTTTTAAATGTTTGTTCATAAAATTGGCGTTATAATCTAACAAACTACTCAGATCTATTTGGGCATTCATTTTTCCAAAGATATTTTTGGAGGTAAGGCTTTTTGAACCAAAATCATTAAAAGAATACATAAACTCGCTCATGTCTACTCGCCTAATTTTTGTTTGTATTCTAAATGGCGACCAATCCTGCGAAAACTTTTTAATTTCACCTGTTAGTGCAATTGTGCCACCTGCAAATTTGGCCTCAAATGGTCCTGTAGTGAGGTTATCATTTTTCATTCTTAAGTTGGTTTTTACTTGGGTTGCTTTAAATCGGTCTTTTACTAATTCATCGGTTTGAACCGAAATATTATAGGTGATTTTTTCATGTATCTTTAGTGCAGTATCGTATATCTTTTTCAGTTTGTTTTTCTTTAATTTATTGGCAGCATTTAATTTTTTCTGCTTCATAAAATTACCTAAATTTATCCTATTTGCTTGTAGGTTTAATTGAACAAAACTCTTTTCATTTACCTGTGTAAAAAAGGGAATGAAATGGTCTATTTTACCTGTAATAGAAACATAATCTTTGCCAAAATACAATAATAATTTCTGAATAATTAATTGGTCGCGGTTAAACTGAATATTGCAATTAATAGGACTTACCACTAAGTTGTTTTCTGGGAGAGATACACTTGCATTGATGAGTTTAAAATCTCCAGTTAGCTTGCCAGTTAGCGAATTTATTTGGCTGTTTTCGTATTCATTTAATTTGCCTTCATAAAAAAAGTTAGTTAGTATAAATCCTCTGTTAATATGAGTTTTGCTAGAATCCAAATGATTGTTTAAAGACGTGGCTCGGCCTATAACATTTACTTTAAGCATTAACATGGGGTCACTTAAGTTATTTATTTTGGCCTTTAATTTAATGTTAAAACCTTCGGCAATGCCATTGAGTGTGTCTAAAACAATGGCTGTATTTATTATACTAACTGGCATTGAACCATCAATTTGGTTGGTAAAATAGCCTATTGTGGCTAATTCATTGAAGTGGTATTTGTTCATTAAAAATGCACTTGCCTTATTGGTTTTAAAATTAACCTTCACCGATGGTTGTATGCCAGGTATAGCAAATCCATGTACCAGCACTTTGGTAGCTACCATGCCCGAAACGTTAAATTTACTTAATTTCTTTTGAATGGATTCGGTTAAAACTCCTATACCTTCTGAGGCTTCAATTGATTTACTGCTAATATCCAATTGGTACCAAAGAGGTTTTTCAAATTTAAATAAGGCGTTTAAGTTTACTACTCCAGATTTTAAGCCTATGGTTGATTCCGATATTTTTAAACTTTTTTTGCTAGGCGTAAATGCGAGGTTTAAATCAACAACAGTATTTGTATTTTTTAAAAAAGTTCCTTTTTCTTTTTTAAACATCAAACCCAAAAAATCAATCTGACCTTTGAGGTTAATTATAAATTGGTTATCAAGTGTTTTTACACTGCTTTTTGTTTTAACCAATGTTAATCCAAATGATTTACCTAGCAATGAATCATGGTAATTTATTTTGGTGTTTTCTATGCTAATGTTCTCAATATTTGCAAGCATTCCATCTTTTTGCTTGTTTATAGTTGTGCTATCAGTTTGTTTCTTTTGTTTAAAGACAGCGAGATTGGAATAGCCGTCTTTTGTTTTAAAAATAAATACTTCTGCATTCCTTAAACTTATTTCGGATAGGTCAATTTCCCCTTTAATCAATTTCCATAAATGCACCCTAACAAAAAGCTGTTCAATCTTTAAAAAGTCTTTTTTGTAATGATTGTATTTTGGTCCGCGCAGGTAAACATCTTTAATACTTAAAGTTGTTTTTGGGAAATCGTAAATTAGGTTCAAGCTAATGGCACCAATGTGAATTTCGCCATTGATAGATTTTTGAATTTCATTGTTAATGGTTGTTGCAATTTTTTCTTGGTTGAAAAAAATGAAACATTGTACAAGAACAAAAAAAATTACAATGATTGAAATTGCCCATAAAGTTATTTTGCCCAATTTTTTCATCTGCTATTTTTGTGGAAGATAATTGTAATTGGTAAATGTCAATTGGTGATTGCTGAATCAAATTTAGCAAAAGAAATTTTAATTGATATTGATTAGTGCCTAAATACTGGCTAAAACTGGAGTGTAAAAAAAAGCCCTTGAAAATCAAGGGCTTCTTTTTACTTAAAGTCGGGGTGGCAGGATTCGAACCTACGACCTCCACATCCCAAATGTGGCGCGATACCAGGCTACGCTACACCCCGAATCCCTATGTTTAAGGAGGTGCAAAAATAAGGATAGTTGTGAATTATGCAACCTATCTACCATATTTCTTTTTAAAATTGGCCAATTGGCTGATTACTATGTTACTTTTATATTAATTTATGAAAGCAATAAATATTTTTTGAGGATAATAAATAGTATTACTTGATTAAAACAGCTCGCCATAAATAAAATGATATTTTTAATTGGGCAAAAAATAACCGACCAAGAAAATTTGATCGGTTATTTTGACTTTCCGTTATTGCTCATGCATTAACGGGAGATGGCGGAGGGAGAGGGATTCGAACCCTCGGTACATTTTGCAACGTACGTCGGTTTAGCAAACCGGTGGTTTCAGCCTCTCACCCATCTCTCCATGGTGAACTGAATTCACAAGGTTGCAAATCTAAGATTTAAACAGTAATAATCAATTCAAATGTTCATTTTTTTTTATTAAGGTAAAGAATTTGTAAACATCTACTTTTATTTAAATTATAAATATCAGATTATTAGTTTTTTAGGTAGATGGGCTTTGTGTTTTGGCCTTTTAGCTAAATATTAATATACAATTTTTGACTTAATTGTTGTTGTATTGAGATACAATTGAAAGGTTATGGCAAAAGAACTCCTCCTAAATTACAAATTCAGAGACCTCAAAATTTTTGGTTCAACCGAATGGCTAGCCAATAACGAGAAAAAATACAGATTGGTATTTGATGAATCGGAATGCACTTTTATCTATTGTGAGCTATCCTTTTTTAATAAGCTTTTTGATGAAAATGATTGGGAGCTGAGGATCAATCTGAAATGTGTTAACAATGAAGATGGCACTGAGGTGTGCAACTTAACTGCAGATAAAAAGATAGCCAAGGATGAAAATATTGTTTTCGTTCGAGAAGGATGGGGTGTTAAAAGTCCTGGTCATTATTGGAAAAAGGGTACCTATCGTTGGGAGGCTTGGATGGATGGCATTTTAGTAGCCGAGCGCTTATTTTACATCATTGATTTAGGCATTGTAACTGAAACAGTTAATCCGTTTACAAACATTTCCAAAATTCGTTTATACGAGGGTCCTGAAAGTAATGTGGAAAAAGCTGAACGCAAGTATTATTCTGTTTTTAGTGCTGAGCATACAAGATATGTTTGGATAGAAATAGAGTTTGATAACCTCATCAATGAAGTACCTATTTGGCCTTGCGAATTGCAATTTTATTTTAATACCCATACTGGTCAGCTCAAAGGTTCTGTAGATAAATTAGTTTTTGTAAACACTGGCGAAAAAACTTTTGAGTGCGCGGTTGGTTGGGGCAATGAAATTAAAGGTACTTGGGGAATTGATGATTATTCGGTCAGCGTTTTATTCATGGATCAGGTTATTGCCATTATTCCATTTGAGGTTGGGTTGGAATTTGTGGATGAAGCAAGATCCGAAATTCCTAAAGCCAAGCCACGTGCAGCATTTGTGCCTACTGCATCAGATGTAAGCATGGATTTAGTGCTCAAAGAATTAGATGATTTAATTGGTTTAAATGGGATCAAAAAGAAAGTAAAAGAGTATACTACCTACCTTAATTTTTTAAAGATTAGAAAAGAAAAGGGTTTTGACGACAGTGAAAAAATAAACCTACATGCAGTATTCACAGGCAATCCTGGTACTGGAAAAACTACTGTTGCAAAAATGTTGGGCAAAATATACCAACAATTGGGCTTGTTAAGCAAAGGTCATGTTTTAGAGGTTGACCGCAGTGATTTGGTGGCAGAATATATTGGACAAACCGCGCCCAAAACCAAAGAGATCATTAAAAAAGCTAAGGGTGGAATTTTGTTTGTAGACGAAGCTTATGCCTTGGCTAGAAAGAACGATGATTCGAAAGATTTTGGTAAAGAGGCAATTGAAATTTTACTAAAAGAAATGAGTGATGGCGAAGGCGATTTGGCCATTATTGTAGCGGGCTATCCAAATGAAATGAATAACTTTTTAGAGTCGAACCCAGGTATGAAATCTAGGTTCAGTATGTTCTATGATTTTGTTGATTACATGCCACAGGAGTTGATGCAGATTGCTACATTTACTATGCAAAAAAGGGGTGTAGTTTTGAGCCAATCTGCCACAGAATATTTGTATAAAAAACTAGTTGAAGCATATAGAAATAGAGATGCCATGTTTGGAAACGCGAGGTATGTAAATACCATCATCGATGAAAGTAAAATGAACATGGGATTAAGATTGATGCAAACACACAATCCTGCCGACCTCAGCAAAGAGGAGCTTTCAACCATTGAGAATGCAGATATTGAAAAGATTTTTGAAGGGAAGAAAAAAGGCATTGCAGATATTCCAATTGATGAGGATTTATTGAAACAAGCATTGGCCACTTTGCACCACATGATTGGGCTGGACAGTGTAAAAAATGAAATTGATGAGTTGGTTAAATTGGTTCGTTTTTACCGTGAGATTGGAAAGGATGTGCGTCAGAGTTTCTCTTTACATGCCGTATTTACAGGTAATCCGGGAACTGGTAAAACAACAGTTGCCAGGTTATTGGCTCAAATCTACAAAGCACTTGGTATTTTAGAAAGAG
>JBILJL010000096.1:0-7863 GCA_044377255.1 Bacteroidia bacterium | reverse complement strand
TATTCTACCGTTTATGGTCACTTGCAACAATACAATGGCGAAATAGCGGAATGGATTCACAGGTACCAATACATCAACAAAACTTTTGAGTTTGATAAAATTTTTATGAAGCCTTTTTTAAAGGTGAAAAAAGGAGATACCATTGGCTGGAGTGGCAATAGTGGTGGTAGTACTGGTCCGCATTTGCATTATGAAATTAGAGATACCAAAACAGAAAAAATAATGAATCCAGCCTTGTTTGGACTCATTCCTTATGATACGCTTGATCCAATCATCAATAAAATTCATGTTTATAAATTTGTAACAGAAGGTGAATTATTGAAGAAACAGCTTACTGTGAACAAACGTAATTTTACCCTCATAGATTCAATTTGGTTGTATAAAGATACCCTCGAGCTAGATCCTGAAGTGTATGGATTTGGGATAGAGGCTTACGATTATATTCACAATGCTAAAGATGAAAAGGGCATCTATGAAATAAGTTTGTTGCTTAACCAGCAACCTAAATTTACACATACCCTCAATCAATTTGCTTTTGATGAAAGTAAATACATCAACGCACACATAGATTTTCCTTATTATAAAATTGAAAAAGCCAGGGTGCAGAAATGTTTTATTGATGATGGCAATGTTTTTAGTACCTACAAAACTGATGCAGATAAAGGAAGATTAAATTTAGCTCTTAAAAAGAACCATACTGGAAATATAGTTTTTGCGGTTAAAGATTTTAATGGCAATGCATACTATTTACAACTGTGTTATAAAATTGGTGAAAGTAAATTGGATCAAGCAAGAGTTGATTATGAGAAAAGTATTGCAGGCAAAAGGATGCTCATACCAGGAAAGGCACAAGTAGTGGAGGCCAATGGATTGGTGATAAAAATGGACCCAAAGTCTATTTATGATACTGTGTTTTATGAATTGGAAACGCTTTTCGGTGATAAAAATTCATTTTCACGGGAGTTTGTTTTCCATACACCTAATGTGCCAATTCATGCTGCATTTGATATCGCCATTGAGCCTGCTTTTGTTCCTGCAGGATTGGAAAGTAAATTAGTCTTGGCTTATTCCAATGGCAAATCGGATAGGTTCAGAAGTGCTGGTGGTTCTTTTGAAAATGGCGTGGTGAAGGGCAAGGGTGCTAATTTTGGTAATTATTGTATCATGCTAGATACAGTGGCACCAACAGTAAAATGGATGCGCTATAAAAATGAAGATAACCCCAATGACACCTTACGTTGGGATTTTGAAATAAAGGATAATTTTACAGGTATTTCTAGTTACTCCGCTTACTTAAACGACAATTGGATTTTGGTTGATTACGATCTTAAAAACCAACAGCTCACCTATAAATTTGATGAAATGTATTTTTTGGTAAGGCAAAGTATCGTTTTGAACCAAATGGATAGCAGCCTACCTGTTTATGCAGATTTAAAGATACTTTTAGAAGACGCCAAAGGCAACAAGCAAGAAAAGCTTTTTAATTTATTGCTCAAGTAAAACCTTCGAAACTTATTTTGGTTTAGTTTATAAAATAACATTATGGCAACCACACTCAAAATTGGAGACAAAGCTCCAGTATTTAAAGCAAAAAACGAAAATGGTAAAACCCTTTCGCTCGCAGATTACAAGGGAAAAAAATTGGTTTTGTACTTTTATCCCAAAGATGATACTCCAGGTTGCACAGCAGAGGCCTGCGATTTAAGAGACAATTACCAAACCTTTTTAGCCCAAGGTTTTGATGTGCTAGGAGTAAGTCCAGATAACCAAGCCAAGCACCAAAAGTTCATTGCCAAACACGAGCTTCCTTTTTCTCTTTTAGCAGATGAAGACAACGCCGTTGCAACAGCCTACGGTACTTGGGGTCAAAAAAGCATGTACGGCAAAACCTATATGGGAATTATCCGTACAACCTTTGTAATAGATGAAAAAGGCATAATCGAAAACATCATCGAAAAGGTAGATACCAAAAACCACAGCTCCCAAATTATCTAGTTGAGTGTGGCTTCTGGCAAACAATATCCTGAATGGTTCTTTCATACCAACCTGTAAAGGCGCGATTCATCGCGTCTCTCTTAAGCACCACCTGCATAGCCAGCTGCTAGAAGCTAGCAGCCAGACGCTATTCCAGTATCAAAACCAAAGACTAAAGACCAACGACTAAAGACCAAAGACCAACACCCAAAGACTAAAAATGCCTCTCAACAGCCTCCGCAATCTTCTGTGCAGGCAAATCTTCCATGCAGGATGTTCCATCTACACAGCTACCTCGGTAAAAGCATTTGCAAGTTTTGTTTGGCATCACAATTTCTCCTTTGCCAAATAAATCAAATTCATTTGGGTTAAAAATATTGTTCATCAAAATAATTTTTTTGCCTAAGGCTAAAGTGATGTGCATTCCCATGGTAACTTGGGTAATTACTAAATGACATTGCTCTACCAAATTGATGAATTCGAAAAGGCTGAAATAGCCCAAATACAGAGCTCCTGAACGTTTTTGAATTTCTTTGTTTCTAATATCTTCGGCTTCTCCGCCTAATAAAAGTATCTCAGCGTCTGGATTTTGTTTTTGCAAAATGCCAACTAGCTCAACCCATTTATCAATGCTCCACAAGCGAGTGGTCCATCGTCCACCACAGCCTGTGTTCATGCCTATTATTTTCTTGCCTTTTGGTAAATTCCAAGTATAACCTTTGTCTTGGTGTTTATCCATTAAATAGGGTTCACCTTGGTGCTGGTAGCCGCAAATTTCAAAGATTTCTTGTAAGTAACTTTTGGTGTTGGCCAAACTAACATCATCGAACATTCCGGTGTAAAACTTGTGTTCAGCCAGTGAATTGATGGGTTGAATTTCATTGTCTTTTAAAACAAAGCCAAACTTTTCTTTGGCATCAATTACCTTGAGTAAGGCTCCTGCTTCTTTTTCTTTGTCCAAATTAATGGCAATATCCCAACTGCTATTTTGGGCATACATCAATGAGTTGTGATCCCATTTCAATATTTCGTCAATTTGTGAGGAAGGTAAAATATCTGGTGTCCAAGTGAGCCAAGTAATTTTGCAATTTGGATAGAGCTGTTTAAACTTAACAACCAATGGCGTGGTTCTAATAACATCTCCAATAGCACCAAGTTTTATGATTAATATGCGTTTAGAAACGGGCGTATAGGCAACACAATCTGCACAATGGTAACCGTGTTGTTTGTGTGGCTTGCAAGGAATATGTCCTTTAAAATGTAAACAGTCTGCTTTGTAAATCATAATATTTGAACCAATAAGTTGGCAATTGTTCCAGTTTATTTTTGGCAAACCTAAGGTTTATGACCTAAAAAGACAATTCTACTTCAAATTATTGCCGTTCGTCGATTTTTTGTGTACATTTTGTCAGTGACACTTATCTTTGGTTTGTAATTTGTACCTTACAATATATATTAAAAAATATAGTAAAATGAAAAGAAGCACCATTATCCTTTTAGCCATTGGCGGCCTACTGTTATTATTGGTAATTAACGGTTGTGGCAGTTACAACAACATGGTAAACAAACAAGAAACCGTAGGCTCTGGTTGGGCTCAGGTTGAAAATGTATACCAACGCCGTTCCGATTTGATTCCTAATTTGGTGAGTACCGTAAAGGGAGTTGCCAATTTTGAACAAAAAACCCTTACTGATGTTATCAGTGCTAGGGCAAGTGCCACACAAATTAAAGTGGATGCGAGTACGCTATCTCCTGATCAAATATCAAAGTTTCAAGCTTCACAAGGGCAGTTAAGTCAGGCATTGGGTCGCTTAATGGTGGTTTCTGAGCAATATCCTCAATTGAGGGCTACCGAAAACTTTAAAGAATTACAATCTCAATTAGAAGGTACTGAAAACAGAATTGCAGTAGAGCGTGGTAGGTTCAATGAAGTTGTAAAAGATTACAATTCTTATATCCGTAAGTTCCCTCAAGTGTTGTATGCAGGTATTTTTGGGTTCGAGAAAAAAGGATACTTTGAAGCCGAAGCTGGCGCTGATAAAGCTCCTAAAGTAGATTTCGAGAAATAATTTTTAAATGGAAAGCTGCTGTTTGGCAGCTTTCCTTATTTTACCTATGGCCAATAAATATTTTTCTAAAGAGGAAGAAGCACGTGTTGTTTCAGCTATTCAAGCCGCTGAATTGGCCACTTCTGGCGAGATTAGGGTTCATGTTGAACCTAGCACAAAGATGGATCCCATGGAGCGTGCTAAAGAAGTATTTTTTAATTTAGGGATGCATGAAACCGAATTGAAAAATGGCGTATTGATATACTTAGCAATAAAGGATAGGAAAATGGCCATCATTGGCGATGCTGGCATTCACGAAAAGGTTGGTGATAATTTTTGGCAGGCAGAAAAAGACCTGATGAAAGATTATTTTTCAAAAGGGGATTATGCCTCTGGTTTATCACTTGCCATTGAGCATGTTGGTATAAAATTAAAGACTTTTTTTCCATACCACGAAAGTGATACAAACGAACTAAGCAATGAAATTTCTTTTGGAGCAGAAACCCATGAATAGAATAGCCGGAATACTCCTTTTACTTTGCATATCGTTTGCCTCATTTGCAAAAGATTTTCCTGCAAAGCCCAATCCACCAAGGTTGGTCAATGATTTTATAGGTGTGCTCAATGAGCAAGAAAAAGCTACGCTTGAATCAAAATTATTGGCCTATAGCGATAGTACCTCTACTCAAATTGCAATTGTTATTGAGAACTCTTTAGAAGGAGAAGATGACTTTGACTACAGCCAGCGATTAGCAGAAAATTGGCAAATAGGAACCAAAGGAAAAAACAATGGCTTGCTCATATATATTGCTATTGGTGACCGCAAGATTAGGATTCAAAATGGCTACGGCATGGAAGCTACCATCACTGATGCGCTATCGAAACGCATTATTGAAGAAAATATCAAGCCTAATTTTAAGCAAAAACAATACTTCCTTGGATTAGATGAAGCAACAGATATTATCATGCGTGCTGCTTCTGGCGAGTATATCAACGATAATCCAAGAGGCCAAAAAGGCAAGGGTTCTTCACCTTTAAAAATACTGCTTATAATTATTGTTGTTGTTCTATTCTTGGTTTTTTCTGGCAAAGGTGGCGGTGGTAGAGGTGGTAGATTTTATGGGCCAACTCCATTCATGGGTACCTTTGGTGGTGGTGGATTTAGCAGTGGCGGCGGTTCTGGCGGCGGCAGTTTTGGTGGATTTGGCGGCGGGAGCTTTGGTGGTGGTGGCGCCGGCGGAAGTTGGTAACAAGCTAAGGATGTTTAGCTATCCAATCTCTTAAAAATTCATTTGGGTTCAAACCGTATTTTTTTACCCTCCTTCTTTTGCCTAAATACAAACTTTGAGGTACACTGTTAATACCAAGTTTATTGCTCAATTCTTTGGTACCATATGCCAAAATATAGTTGGGTTCAGCATCTGTATTAAAGATGCGCAGTTCATAACTTTTGTTTACGTACAATACGCAAATTACCTTTAATGCATTGGTGTCTAATGCCGCAATTTGCCTGAGAATTAAGGTATCTGATTTAAAGTTTTTGCTAGATCTGCTACCAAAGTATAAATACACTTCTTTGCGTTTTAATTTATTAAGCTTTAATGCTTTTCCTTTTACCAATGTGAGCTTAACTTTTGGTACTTTTTTACCTATGGCTATTTTATTAAAATCTACCTCATCGTTGCTAATTTTTATTTTAATAAACTTACCTGCTGCATCTGCTTCAATGACTTTGAATAGCTTGTCGTTTTTCTCAAAATAGCTAGGTTTACCGGCCTTCGAAATTACCACATAGTTCAATGGATTGGTGGCATCCATGATGGTATCATTGGCGTTATTAAAAAGAATTTTATCTATTTCGGGCTCGTTATAAAGTCCATTGGCGTTCACATCCATTAAGGCCAATTTAAAAGTTTCGTTGCCTAGTCTAACAATTCCGGCTCTTGTTATGTAACGCTGTTCGCGGTAAGTAAATTCTGATCCAATAAATTTTCTGCCCTTGTAAGCAATTTCATAGTACTCTTCCATTTGTTTTTTGAAGTCGTACTTTTGACCAAATAACTTGTTTCTAGTTAATACAATTTTGATTTTTCCTTCTGCCACTTTTTCATTGGCCAATTCAATTTCTACACCCGGCTCATCAAAATAGGGTAGCGTATATTTTGCATCATCTGTAAAATCAAAATTTTGATTTTGATCAATGTATATTATGGGATGTTTGTGATAAGGATTGCAAACCAAAACGCTCACGTACCCGGGGTTGTATTTGTTTTGGGTACCGCTAAAAAACAAATTGCCATAGGCGTAAATTTGAGCTCCCTTAGGTCTTTTTATGATAATTGGTTGAATGGGTCTGGTACCTTCAAAATCCATTGAATAGATGGTATCGCCTTCTGTTAAAAACAAGGCCATTGTTAGTTGGTATTTATCAAACCTATCATCTTTCACATACTGAGAAAGTGGTACGTTGATAATGCTATCTGTTTGGGCTATACCTGCAAAGGCCCATAAAAAAAAGGCAGGTAAAAAGAAATAGTTCTTCATACCTGCCGAAATTACTAAAAAATTAGATTTTCTTTACTACTTAGTGTGAACCTAAATATTTTGCAACACCTTCAGCCGTTGCGTTCATGCCATCTTTTCCTTTTTCCCAATTTGCAGGACAAACCTCGCCTTTTTCTTCAAAGAATTGTAAAGCATCTATTATTCTTAACGCATCATCTATGCTTCTTCCTAGAGGCATATCATTTACAACTTGGTGACGAACAACACCCGCTTTGTCGATTAAAAACAAGCCACGGTAAGCAACAGCACTTTCGCCATTGTCTCCAACCCAAATCAATTGTTCCTCATCATTGTAGGTGTATCTACCAGCAATTACGCCATAATTGGTAGCAATGGTTTTGTTTATATCTGCTACTAATGGATATTCAACACCCTGGATACCACCATTACTTTTTGGGGTATTTAACCAAGCCCAATGAGAGAATTTGCTGTCAATTGAACAACCTACCACTTGTACGCCTCTTGATTCAAAATCTGCAATTCTGTCTTGAAATGCAATAATTTCGGTTGGACAAACAAATGTAAAATCTAAAGGGTAAAAGAAAAACAAAACGTGTTTCTTTCCTTCGTAATCGCTTAATGAAAAGTTTTCTACAAACTCCCCGCCGTTTGCAACGGCATCAGCGCTAAAATGAGGCGCTTTTTTTCCTACTAACATGGTCATAATTTTCTATTTATTTTTTTGTTTGAAATTTCTCCTTTGATATTTATTTGTATTTGACTGAAGTTAAATCCTGGAATGCCTTTTTTAGTAAGGTAATCCATTATTATTTGCTCCAAAGTAGGGTCTTCATAATCCAATATTTTTTTTGTTTTATTGCAATACAAATGAATGTGTTGGTCTGTTCTGGCATCGTATCTTACTTTATCCTCATCAGTTACTACTTTGTGTGCTAGGCCTTTTTGAACCAATAAGTCAAGTGTTTTGTATACAGTTGCCAGAGATACTCCAGCATATTTTTTTTGAATGCCAAGGTGTATTTCCTCTGCACTTGGGTGGTGTTCAAATTTCATTAACGATTGATAAATAACAGTTCTAGGAATGGTAGACTTAATGCCTAATTCCTTGAATTGAGATTTTATTTCTGTTAATGTTATGGTCATTTAATTAATAATAATTCTTATTTGAGAATAATTATCTGCAAATGTAATTTGGCATTTTTGAATTACCAAATATTTTTCAAAATTGACTTAAATTTATTGAAATAAAACTGATAAATATTTGCAATTTTTTCTATTTAATGAATTAAATTAGCAAAGTTGGAAAATATAAGTA
>JBILJL010000095.1:0-7893 GCA_044377255.1 Bacteroidia bacterium | reverse complement strand
ATTTTATTTACACCTTGATTACCAAGGAAGTTTAATGGCCATTTCTGATGCCAGTGGAAGTGTTGTAGAACAAAGGAGTTATGACGCATGGGGGCGCCCACGCAATCCATCAACCTGGACTTATTTACTACCCAATCCATTTGGCAGTGGTTCCATAACCATGCGTGGTTATACCATGCATGAACATTTAGACATGTTTAGCCTCATAAACATGAATGGCAGGTTATATGACCCCGTACTCTGCAGAATGCTGAGCCCAGATCCATTTATTCAATCTCCTGATAATACACAAAACTATAACCGATATAGCTATTGTTGGAATAACCCGCTTAAGTATACGGATCCGAGTGGGGAGATAATTGAGGGGCTAATAGTTGGTTCAGCAGGATTTATAGTTGGATATACTGCGCATGGCATTACCACTGGTGATTGGGGAAAAGGGGCCTTAATTTCTGGTGGTATTGGGGCCGCAACTGCACTTGTTGGATTTTATACCTGTGGAGCTGGTCTTTCAGTGAATTCTGCTCTAACTTATTCAGGAAAATTTGCTGCAAATGCAGTTCTTAACAACATCATACCTTCCTCAAATGTTCAGATTGGAAATGTAAATTTGAGTATTGGAATTGGTGTTGGTTTTGGAGCAAATGGACTTTCTGCAACTGCAACTTCGGGCATTTCAGTTAATACCAAAAATGGCTCAATTGGAGTAGGTTTTGGCGGAAATAACAATATGCTTGCTTGGAAAGCCTCAGCAAGGATAGGTGATTATGGTGTTAACTATGGTAAAAGTTATTATGGTGGTGAAGTTGGACCTGATGGCATTGCAAATAAGCAAACTGTTGGACAAGTTGGCATAAATGCTGGTAAATTTAGTTTTAGGATTGAAAATGATTTTATGGGGGATGGTCATGATAGATGGCGATCCAATGCAGCTGCTGTTGGTTGGGGTAATTGGGAGTTAGGAACGAATTTGAGAAACAATTTACAGAATGATGGAGACCCTGTCGATGATTTTGGTGAAGATAAAATGGGAAATATAAATAAAGATTTCAAAGGTAATAGATATGGGAAATGGAAAAATGGAGAGACCTATTCAAGTCCGCTTTGGTTAGGCTACAAAAATGGAAATAATATAAGTAGAATTGGCTATTCGAATCCTATTTTTCAAGATAGAACACAAAATTGGGTGCATAAAAACGGGTTCTTTTATGCACCATTTGGACATGCAAACTTCTTTTCAAATTATAATCAATTCAGTAGTGGTGGGTATGCTTACTCTGGATATAATAACCCTTATAGTTTATGGTAGTAATTAGATTCTTATTTTTTTACATCATTCTATTATGCATTAACTTAGGTTGCTCATGGACAAAATCCTATGACTTTGACCGAGTTTTTTATAAAAAATATGACCAAAAAAAAATAGCAACTTTTTCAGATTTTTTAGATACTGGATTTTTCATAACTCAATCAAAACAAGACACTGAATTTTATACTACTATCATACTTTTTCCAGATGGGATTGTAAACTTTGATACTCATAAAAGAGATTCTAATTTGTACCGTCTCCATTTATCAAAATTAATTTCAAATAATATTTATTTGAAACAGGGTAATTGGGGATACTATTATTTTGAAGGAAACAAACTATTAATTACAATTACTACACAGCCAGGTGGGATGTCTAATTATTCAACTAGGTTTACATTTAAAATTTTAAACAATAATGAGCTTAAGTTGATTGAAACATTAGATAGTAATGGTGAAAACAACACGCTTCTTACAAATAAAAAATTCAATAAATTGTTATTTGTAAAAATAGCAAATTACCCTATGAACGATTGTTGGTTGAAAAACAAAGGCTGGTTTTGGGCGGATAAAAAAGCTTATCAAGCTTATAAAAAAAAGCTGAAAGATTTGCAGTAATAAATCAAAATAAATTGAAAACCTAAATTTATCTTGCATACATGATATACAAACCACAACTTAATTTAAAATATCTCCTGTTCTTTGTATTTGTTATTTTTACTCAAATAAATTGCTCATTCGCACAAGACACCCTAATACTCAAAAACCGTTTTGATTATATTGTACAAAATAAAAGTGGACAGCAACTCAAATTTAAAGCTTTAAAGGATGCTGCAATAGCAGAGGAATTACCAGAAGCCGCCAAGTGCTTTAGGAGAGCTCAAACATGGGATATCGTTGGTAAAATATTAGGATACCCTGGAGCTTTTTTATTTGGCTATCAGTTGGGCTTAGCCCTTAACCCTAAGGGTAATTTTGAACCTGTTGTGCTATTAATAAGTGCGGGTATGTTAACCACTCAAGTGGCGCTAATTCTTAGTTTACGAGACCCCAATTTAAAAAAAGGTGCAAAAATTTACAATGAAGCAGCCTATAAAAAAAGAATGGAAATGGAGTAAATTTAACGTTAAAAAGTCATGTCACCATTTAACCAAATCAATCCACCAAATTTTTGATAATCCTAAAGTAATTATTACCCAAATAATATCCAACCAATGAAAAAACTCTTACAAATATTCATACTTACTTTATGCGCTATACCTAGCCTATACGCTCAATGTGTAAACCCAAATAATTATGTTACCAATTTTACCATTGCTAATACAAGTGCAACAGCTTTTACAAACAAAACAGTTAGAGTCTTGATTAACTCAACAAGTTTTATTGGTTTAGGGCAAATGCAGGCAAATGGTTCAGACATACGTTTTGGGAGCTCTTGTTGCACGCTATTTAGCCATTGGATAGATTCTACAACAATGAACACTGCGGCAACCCAAATTTGGGTGAGGATTCCTAATATACCTGCTTTTAGTAGTTATACCTTAAACATGTACCATGGCGCAACTGGATTAGCTAGCACAAGTAATTTAGCTGCGGTATTTCCTAACAGATATCTTTTAACCAGTGGGGTTGATTCTTTATTGGGCACTCAAACATTTGATTGGTTTGAGGTACGTTCTGGAGCAACTGTATTTGTGAAACAAGGTAGCATTCTCACCATTAATGCAGAAAGGGTAATTATTGCAGGAGCTATTAATGGAAACGGCAAAGGAAACCTAGGCATAAAAAACACCAACTGCACCGCAGGTATTGGAATAGGAGCTGGAACCACTACTGGAATTGCTTGCGCCAATGGCGGAGGCGCAGGTTATGGTGGCTTGGGTGGTTGCGCACCAGGTGGTGGTGCAAGTTCTTGCAATAGCGCTGGCGGAATTGTTTATGGTACTAGCAATGGAACTGATATTGCGATGGGTTCTAGTGGCTCAACAGGTGCCCAAGCTTTAATCAATAACAATGGCGCTGGCAATGGTGGTGGGGCTGTAATAATTAAAGGACTACACATAAGCATTTCGGGTACCGTTTCCATGAACGGAGATAATGGTCAAGCAAGCAGTATTAGCTCTTCTGGAGGTGGTGGTGGATCGGGCGGTGGCATAATGGTTCAAGGTGCTTATTTAAATCTAGCAGGTGCAACATTTTCTGCTGCTGGTGGTAAGGCCGGAAATAGCTATGGTGCCTGCGGCGGCGGTGGTAGAATTAAAATTTTTAGAACTATTAGCACCTTGGGCACTTATACTACCAGTGTTGTAGGTTCAAACCAACATAGCTTTAGTGGAACAGTTATTCAATCTGGTGCCATAAGTGCAGCGGGCTCAGTTTATACAGATACACTTAGCTTTGGCCAGTTGCTGCCAAGCCTTGTTTCAACAAATTTTTCTCCTTGTGGTTTGGTTTATTATTCAAAATCAACTGGTGCGCTTAACGATACCAGCACATGGGGTACCAGCATAAATGGAACAGGACCAAACCCTTCCAATTTTAGCGGAAATGGCACTTATTATTATGTAAACAACAACCCTTCGCCTACCCTAACAAATAATTGGGTTGTTAGTGGTACTAATTCTGCGGTAATATTTGGTGATGGCACCAATTCCGCTAATGTGAGTATCCCTGTGGGAATTACACTTAATGCCGATACTTTTTATGTAAACAACAACACAACCCTAACGGTGCTAGGAAACTTAGTGTCTAACAAGCCAGGTTTTCATTTGGGCAGTACTATTCAATATACTTTAGGCTCTCCTCAAAATATATTAAACGGAAGATATGGAAATTTAATTGCTGCCAATTCTATCAAAACACTTCTTGGCAATACAACTATTGCAGGAACTTTGTTTATGTTAAACAGCATCAATTGCAACTCATACACACTAACTTTAGGAATTAGTGCAGCGCAAACTGGAACATTAAATAGGGTAGCCGGACAAATTAATGGAAAACTAAACCGTTGGTTTGCTGCGGCAACAAATATTGGTGCTACAGGATTATTCCCTGTTGGAAATGGGGCCAATTATTTACCCTTTACCATTGAATATACTTCAGCTCCCTCACTGGGTGGAACTTTGATGTGTGAATTTATTTCAACTGCACCTGGTAACCTTGGATTACCAATATATGATTTTTCTATCACACCAATAGTTGCTATAAACAAAATTTCTCCAAGTGGATTTTGGCAAATAAGTGCTGCAAATGGCATGAATGGTGGAACTTATAACTGTTCCGCAACAGGTGCTAATTTTCATGGCATTGCGAGTTTACCAGAGGTAAGATTATTGCGCCGTCAAAATGCTACAAGTGCATGGACGCTTCCTAGTTCATCGCTTGCAACTACTGGCACTATTGGTTCTCCATTGGTTCAAAGAACTGGCATTACCACCTTAGGAGGAGAATTTGGTATTGGCTCAGACTCCACCATCAATGCCTTACCAGTTACACTAATTGAATTTGAAGCAATAAAAAGTAATGAGGATGTTTTGCTATCATGGACTACAGCAATGGAAGAAAACAACCACTATTTTGAAATTGAAAAACTCCAAGAAAATATTTGGCTAAAAATTGGAGAGGTTAATGGTAATGGAAACAGTTCAATTATTCATAATTATCAATTCATAGATAAATATGCATTCCGTGGTTCAATAGAAAATAATTTATTCTATCGTTTGCTATCCGTTGATTATTCAGGTTCAAAACACACCTCCAAAATAATTGCCATTGATAGATTGGAAGAGTTAAGTAACAACAGCTATTTAGTTTACCCTAATCCTTTTACAAACGAAATAAATATTAGGTTCAAAAATGCCAACAGCGAAATGAGCAAATTGGAATTATTTGATATTACAGGTAAGGTTATTTTTAATAAAACTGAAATCGAAAAATCAGCTAATGATGCTATCCTATTTAGCAAACTGCAAGATTTACCTAAAGGCGTTTATTACCTAAAATTCAACTTAAATGGCAGCTTAAAAGTTGAAAAGATTATTAAGAACTAAGTGCTAAATTGAACCTTCCTATATGTTTTTTGGTTATGTAACATAATTATACTAAAACATTAATGTAGGTTAAAAATAAAACCGACCCCAAAAACATTTTCAATTTCAATACTGCTATCTTCCTTTAAATACTTCCTAATTTTGGTGATAAACACGTCTAAACTTCTTCCTAAGAAATAGTCGTTTTCACCCCAGAGATCTTTTAAAATATCTTCGCGCTTTAGTATTTTATTGGGGTTCATGCACAAGTATTGAAGTAACTCACATTCCTTTTCTGTGATACGTTTTACGCTTCCATTTATGGTTAAGGATTGGTTCAAAAAGTTAAAAGTATATTGCCCAATTTGAAAAACCGCTGTGGCTTCTATTTTATTTTCTGGCATTCTTCTAAATATGGCCTTGATCTTCCATAGCAACTCTTCCTCATCAAAGGGCTTGCTGATATAATCATCTGCCCCAAGTCCATAGCCTTTTGTTTTATCTTCTTTCAAAGATTTTGCTGTTAAGAAAATAAATGGAATTTCTTTGTTGCTCAACCTAATTTCTTTGGCAAGTGAAAAGCCATCCATTTTAGGCATCATTACATCCAATAAACACAAATCAAATTTGGCTTTGTTAAAAAAATTCAATGCCATCTCCCCGTCTTTTGCCAACAAAATTTCATAGCCTTCTTGCTCCAAATATTCCTTTAAGAGCATTCCTAAATTGGCATCGTCTTCTGCCAACAATATTTTTAATTTTGTGTTAGTCATTCTTAAGAGGTAATCGAATCATAAATAAAGCACCATGCCAAATTTCACTAGTCAAATCAATGGTTCCACCATGTAACTCAATGATCTTTTTAACATAAGCAAGTCCGAGACCAAAGCCTTTTACATTGTGCAAATCACCTGTAGGCACACGGTAGAATTTTTCGAAAATTCGCTTTTGAAAACTCTTATCAATACCTATTCCCGTATCAGCAATTTCAACAACTAATACGTTTTCTATATTTGAAGTTTTAATGCTTAAAAAAGGATTTTCTTTGGCATATTTAATGGCATTGTCTATTAAATTACAAATGGCATTTGATAGGTGTGTTTTATCTCCCAAAACGGTAAATTTTGTTGCTGCCAAATCCATTTGTAATTCACCATTTGCATTCTCCAATTGAACACTGATGCACCTTGTTGCATCTAACAAAACTTGGTGAAAATCTAAGCTGGTTTTTACCAATGGTATCTCCCCTCTTTCCAATGCCGCCATGCCCAAAACCTGTTCTACTTGTAAACGCAATTTTTCATTCTCCTGCAAAATGATTTCAGTATAATGGGTAATTTTATCTTCATTTTTTATGCCCGATTCTTTGGCAATCATCTTACCTGCAAGTCCAATATTGGTTAAAGGCGTTTTAAATTCATGCGCCATATTGTTGAGGAAATCGGTTAAGTGCTCCGAAATTTTCTTTTCCCTAACCAAGGACCAAGAAGTGCGCCAAAATAGGATGAGCACTACCAAAACCAATAACACTGAAGTGGCAAATAAGGGTCCCATCTCCGCTAAAATATATTGTTTCTTATCTGGAAAAATGAGCTTAAGTTTAATACCACTCTTACTGGCAATTTCATCAATGCTTGTTGTAAAAACATTGCTATTTGTTTTGTTTTTTTGCCAATTACTTTCTTGCGTTTTGGGCTGAATAACAGAAAAAGTATATTCCAAATGGAAGTTATAGGAGTTCATGAATTTTTGCAGGATAGCGTCAATTTTCTCTACCTCATTCTGCTCCAAATCCAATTTGCAATCGCCCAGGTTTTCTATCACACAACACCTTTCCATTTTTAAACAGGTTTCTTTGTCTGATCCAAGCGCATCTGCCGTTTTGGAGAGTATCATGTTGGCCTTTTCATTAAACAGTTCCTCTTTTACCTTGGCTGTTTTAAACATCCAAGTAACCTGAATCAACAACACCAAAATAAGTGCAAGCGAGGAAATACCTATGAATAGTATGTTTCGATTTAATTTCATTTACCTGTCAAAAATACGCATTTATCTATCCAATCAATATTCAATAACAAGTCGTTAACAAAGCAATAACTAGTCAATAACAAAATACCAGAGCGAGGCGCAATACTTTTGTATCACAATTTTAAACAACAAACAAAATGAAAAAGCTAATTTTAACCTCCGCCACCGTTTTATTTTTAAGCATCTCATCATTTGCCCATGATGGCGATAAATGCGGCAAAAAATGCGAGAAAAAGTGTGACCAAAAAGAATGTACCAAAGACAGCAAATGCGAAAAAAAATGTGGTAAAAAAGAATGCACCCACGATGCCAATTGCCAAAAGGATCAAGAAAATTGCAAAAAAGCATGCAAAACAAAAGCAGCGCAAAATGAAGTAAAACCAGAAGGTATTAAATAGTTATTGACAATATAGGATTTTTAAATAAAACAAATTATCAATTGAGGGTTTATTTGTTTATTCATTGAAATCTAATTTCCTTTTGGTAATCGCTTATTCGACCCCTTCAGGGTCGTTATTTATCCTATGGA
>JBILJL010000094.1:0-7898 GCA_044377255.1 Bacteroidia bacterium | reverse complement strand
TAATGGACGATTTTGAGCGCGCCTTGGAAGCAATGCCTTCTACAGATGAAAATCAAAAGATTAAAGAAGGTATTGATTTGATTTATAGCAAATTTAAAAATACCCTCGCCGCAAAGGGAGTAAAAGAAATGGAAGCGCAAGGATTGGCGTTTGACCCAGATTTTCATGAAGCAATTACAAAAATACCTGCTCCATCAGAAGAATTAAAAGATAAAATTGTTGCCATTTTAGAAAAAGGATATTTCCTTCATGATAAGGTAATCAGATTTGCTAAAGTTGTAATAGGGGAATAAAAAATGGCTAAAAGAGATTACTATGAAATTTTAGGTGTTGGCAAAAATGCCGCTGCCGATGAAATAAAAAAAGCTTACCGCCAAATGGCTATCAAATATCATCCTGACAAAAATCAAGGAGATAAGGCGGCAGAAGAAAAATTTAAGGAAGCTGCCGAGGCATATGAAGTGCTGAGCAATGCGGATAAGAAAGCCAAATACGATAGGTTTGGTCACCAAGCTATGGGAGCTGGCGGTGGACAGCAAGGTGGCATGAACATGGATGACATTTTTAGTCAATTTGGAGATGTTTTTGGAGAAGGCCACCCATTTGAATCTTTTTTTGGTGGTGGTGGCCAAAGACGTGGCGGCGGTGGACAACGTAGGCAAAAAGTAGGAAGTAACCTCCGTGTTAAGGTGAAACTTACCATACAAGAAATTGCAGCGGGAGTAGAAAAAAAATTAAAAGTAAATAAGCAGATTGCGTGCATTACCTGTAATGGAAATGGCGCTAAAGATAAATCTTCTTTTAAAACGTGTGGAACATGCGCTGGGTCTGGACAAGTAAGAAAAGTTACCCAAACATTTTTAGGCCAAATGGCTACCACGGCTTCCTGCCCAACATGTAATGGCGAAGGAAGTATAGTTACTTCAAATTGTAATTCGTGCAGAGGAACTGGCAGAATGGAAGGCGAAGAAATAATAACTGTGAATATTCCTGCAGGTGTTGCTGATGGCATGCAACTATCAATGAGTGGTAAAGGAAATGCGCCAGAAAGAGGCGGAATACCTGGCGACTTAATTATTTTGATTGAAGAGATTGAAGATCCATTATTGAAAAGAGATGGCAATAATATTATCTTCGATTTATACCTAAATTTTGCTGATGCTGCTCTTGGAACCCAAGTAGAAATTCCAACGGTAAGTGGGAAGGTAAAATTAAAAATTGATGCTGGAACCCAAGCTGGAAAAATACTTAGATTAAGAGGCAAAGGCTTACCAGAACTAAACTCTGGCTACCATGGCGATCAATTGGTTCAAGTAAATGTTTGGACACCCAAGAAATTTAGCCCTGAGGAAAAAGCAATCCTAGAAAAGTTAAAAGCTTCAGAAAACTTTAACCCTAAACCAGATAAAAATGATTCAGGTTTCTTTGACAGGATGAAGGAGTTTTTTAATTAAAACTTAGGGCAACCAAGTCTACCCTTTTGTGGGCTGATTTTAAAATAGATACCTATTCCGCTAAAAATATAACCATCAGGTGGAATCCACGACCTCTTGTAAAGGTTGCCCGACATCTTATTTGAAGTGCTGATATTGACTGAATTTTCCCAATAAACACATATTCTTTCAGATAGGCGATAGCCTAGCACCAATCCAAAATTACCTACAATTGCAACTTGCTTATTTGCTTGGTCATTTGATGAAATTAAAGTGCCTTCATATCCAACAGTAGAAAAAACTTGATCAATGTTTTGTTCGGCAGTATTTACTGTAAAGTATTTTGACCTAAATTGTGTGGCACCAATTCCTATTTGTGCGTTAACTGTATGCCTATCTCTTGTTAAACCTACATTGTGGTTAAAACTATAATTTACATTAAATTGACCTTCATTAAAATCACAAGTAGAACCTTGAGTATTTTCAGATTTTAAAGTGAGTAAATGGCCAGTTTTAAATTGAAACCCTACCTCAAAATCATCATTGAGAACTTTATAAACACCTCCAAAATAAGCGGGTATTATTTCCCTAAAGTCGCCATAGTTCATGGTTAAACTGTAATCCATCTGATTGGTTAGATACAAACAAGTACCTATTCCACCTCCAAAACGAAAATCTTCTAGAGACCCTTTATTGAAAGAAGGATATTTTACCGCAAACGTATTTTTCAAATCAATAGAAAAAACTGATAAAGTCTGCAATAGGACTATTGTGACTATTAATAATTTACGATTCATCATATTTACTTAAAATTTGATTTTACTGAAAAATTAATGGATTTGTAATGGGTCAATCCTAAACCATATTGAGGATTAGCGTATACAGTATTTCCATTCAAAGCAACTTTATTTAATTGTATTGATTTCACTTCTGTAGCATTTGCAATATTAATTACCACAAACAATAACACAAAAACACAAGGCAATTTTGTTAAAATAGGCATATTAGTTTTTGTGTATGATTAAAACACAATCAAAAATAATATATTCAACTATAATTTCAACATAAATCTTCACTTTAAATAATAATATAATTTACCACTCAAAAAAATTAGGTGCCATCAAACAATATTTAGCCTTTTACCAATATAAATTTGATTTAATTGCAACCATGATTATTGAAATAGAAAACTTAAACAAGCGATATCAAAATCATATTGCATTAAAAGGAATCAGCCTATCTATTAAAAAAGGATCCATTTTTGGCCTACTTGGGCCAAATGGCGCAGGTAAAACAAGCCTAATTAGAATTTTAACCCACATTACCGAAGCAGATTCAGGCAAAATTTTATTTAAGGGTGAACCACTCAACGAAAAGCACATATACAAAATGGGTTATTTGCCTGAGGAACGAGGATTGTATAAAAAAATGACAGTTAAAGACCAGTTATTGTATTTTGCTGAAATCAAAGGCCTTTCAAACAAAGAGGCAAAGGAAAAACTAAAGTATTGGGTTGATAAATTTGAGATAAAAGAGTGGCTTGGTAAAAAAGTAGAAGAATTATCGAAAGGAATGCAACAAAAAGTTCAATTCATTGCAACCGTGCTTCATGAACCAGAACTCATCATTTTAGATGAACCATTTTCTGGCTTCGATCCAATTAATGCACAAATATTGGTGGATGAAATTCTTTCCTTAAAAGAAAAAGGCTCAACCATCATCTTCTCTACCCACCGTATGGATTCTGTAGAATTACTTTGCGATCACATTGCCCTTATCAATAAATCAGAAAAAGTGCTAGATGGCGAAGTACATGCCATTCAGGAGCAATATAAGAAAAATCAATTTGAGGTAAAATATCAAGGTAATCCTTTAATTTCTGATGATTTCTTATTGGTCTCTAAATCTACCTCGAAAGATTTGACTCATACTTGTATCATTGAATTAAAACAAGCAATGACCAACAATAACCTCATTGAACATTTGATATCAAAACAAATTTCATTGATTTCATTTACAGAAAACCTTCCTAGCATGGAAGAAATATTCATCATGGCAGTTCAACAAAAACATCAAATCAATTAATCATGCATAAAATCTGGCTAATTTGTAAAAGAGAATACCTATCAAGAGTTAAGAAAAAATCATTCTTAATCATGACGCTCCTTTCCCCTTTATTGATAGTCATTTTTTATGGGGTTATTTTTTATTTTTCGGTTAACCGTGATTTAGCAGAAGAAAGCAAAATTGTCCTTGTAAATGATCAATCAAGCGTTTTTGAGAATAAATTGGAAGACACAAAAACCATTAGTTTTCAATATAAAAAGCTCACTGATTCCGAACCAAAATTATTGCTAGAAAGCAGTGGGGCTTATGGTGTTTTAACTATTTCAAATAAAGGAAACAACTATACCTACGATTTATTAGCCAATGAACAGCCGGGCCTAAATACACTTTCTAGCATAGAATCGAAATTAGAAAATGTATTGAAAAATAAAGAACTCAACGCCAATGGCATTGACCAAAAAATTGTAAATGACATCAATGCTATTTCAGTAAAATTATTAACCAGAAAAAATACGGATGATGGAATTGAGAGAGGAAACTCAGGTACCACAACCATCATAGGGTTTTTAGGTGCATTCCTAATTTACTTTTTCATATTTCTTTATGGTGTTCAGGTAATGAAAGGGGTAATTGAAGAAAAAACAAACAGGATTGTTGAGGTTATCATCTCGTCTGTTAAACCCTTTCAATTAATGATGGGTAAAATTATTGGCATTGCCATGGTTGGTATCACACAATTTGTAATTTGGGTGGTTTTGATAACCGCATTAAGCGCCCCAGTTTCTGCCTTAGTGATGGAAATGATGCATGTTGATCCTAGCACTTTAGTGGAAGGCAAACAAGTAGCAGGTGTGTCGCAAGAAGCTGGTATTTCAGAAATATTCTCCTCCTTAAGTGGCTTAAATATTCCACTGCTGT
Organism: Bacteroidia bacterium; assembly: GCA_044377255.1. Taxonomy (GTDB): domain Bacteria; phylum Bacteroidota; class Bacteroidia; order UKL13-3; family UKL13-3; genus B1. The sequence continues at coordinate 3,480 of JBILJL010000094.1, read as the reverse complement.
TGGGATTATTTGTGTTTTATTTTATGGGTGGTTATTTTTTTTATGGTGCATTATTCGCTGCAGTTGGCTCAGCAGTTGATAACGAAACAGACACGCAACAATTTATGATGCCAATAACCCTGCCGCTGATTTTTTCTATTGTCATTGCACAATCGGTTATAAATTCTCCTAATAGCTCATTATCTGTTTGGCTCTCCATGATTCCTTTTAGCTCACCTGTAATAATGATGGTTCGACTACCTTTTGGCATTCCTACTTCACAAATAATTGCCTCTATGGCTTGTATGATTCTTGGATTTATTGCCACAGTATGGTTCGCTGGAAGAATTTATAGAATTGGCATCTTAACTTATGGAAAAAAACCAACCTATAAAGAATTATTCAAATGGCTATTTCGTAAGAATTAATGAGTAGAAAAACCTCTTTTCAATTATTAAGTATTCCCTCTTACAGGTTCTTTCTTGCTACCAGGTTGTTTTTAACCTTGGCACTACAAATGCAAGCAGTAATTATTGGATGGCAAATTTATGAGTTAACCAATGATCCGTTTTCTTTGGGTTTGGTTGGGCTAGCCGAAGCAATACCAGCCATTTCAATTGCACTTTATGCAGGCCACGTTGCAGATATTCATAATAGAAAAACCATTCTACTTATTAGTTTAGCTGTAATATTGTTTAGTAGCATTGGCTTATTTTATGGCTTTGCTGGACATTTTAATGGAAAGTTACAACTCATTTTAATCTACGGGTTTATTGGTTTAAATGGATTGGCTAGAGGCTATTATTCACCTGCTTCCTTTGCAACCATATCATTGTTGGTTCCCAAACAATTGTTATCCTACGCGAGTACATTAAACAGTACTATCTGGCAATTTGCATCAGTTATTGGGCCTGCTTTAGGTGGTTTTTGTTTTGCCTATTTTGGTTTAAACATAAGTTTTGCCCTAATAATTATTTTGATCATCATTGCCTTCTCAACCCTCTTTCAAATAAAAATTGATTTCATAAAAATGCCAGATACGGGTGAAAAAATTCTACATCGTTTGAAAGAAGGCGTCTCATTTGTTTACGAAAATAAAATCATATTATCAGCGCTTTCTCTTGATTTATTTTCTGTATTGTTTGGTGGAGCTACTGCCCTATTACCAATATTTGCTGATGAAATTTTACATACTGGTCCAGAGGGATTGGGATTGCTAAGAGCTGCACCTTCTTTTGGAGCAGTATTGATGATGACCTACTTATCTATGCGTAAAAATTTGGTTCAGCCCGGAAAAACTTTATTACAAGCTGTAGGAGCGTTTGGAATTTGTATGTTATTATTTGGCATTTCAGAAAGTTTTTATCTTTCTCTGATCCTATTATTTTTAAGCGGTGCATTTGATAGTATTAGCGTGGTAATCAGATCCAATATTTTACAACTCAATACACCTGATCACATGAGAGGAAGAGTATCTGCTGTGAATACTATTTTTATAGGCTCTTCCAATGAAATAGGCGCGTTTGAAAGTGGCTTAGCTGCCAAAATTTTGGGTGCCGCAAATGCTGTTATTTTTGGCGGAGTAATGACTTTAGGGATTGTAGGTTTTACCCAATGGAAAGCGGTTGCTCTCAAAAAATTAACATTCGAAAAAGACTAATTAATAGCCAATATACCTTCTGGTAAATTAACTTGAATAAGCTTCTTTTGGTCATCTATTTCAACAATAATGGCATCTACCAGCGGTATTAACACATCTGTTCCTTGGAAATTAATTTTCGCCAAACTTTGGTATGGGTATTCTATTATTTCAATTACGTCTCCTAAAACACCATATTTTTTATCTACCATGGAATAACCATCAATATTCCAATCATCATCCAAATCCTCTTTCATTACCTGCTTTTTAGGCAATAATAAAACCTTACCCGTAAGCTGAGAAGCCTGTTCAATGGTGTCTATACCTTGAAGATTTAAGATAATTTCGTTCTCTATATCTGCCTTGGTAGCCTGTATATAAAAAGGAACGGGCTTTCCCCGAAATTCGAGAAAAGCCCATTCTTTTATTTTTATTGACCGAGTTAAAGTAAACTTTAATTCGCCTTTTGTTCCATGAACCTTCACCGCAGAACCAACTTCAACGAAGTCTAGCCTTTGGATAGTTTTCAAGGTATAACTCAATTATTCAGCTGGAGTTTCAGTGGCAGCTTCTTCCGAAGGTGCAACAGCTTCTGCAGGTGTAGGAGTTTCTTCTATTGGTGCAGCAACTTCTTCAATTGGTACAGCAACTTCTTCAACAGGTGCAGCAACATCCTCAACAGGTGCAGCAACATCTTCTACTGGCGCTACAACATCTTCAGCAGGAATTCTTTCTGTGGGTACTTCTTCTTCAATTACTGGATTGGCAGCAGCTTCTGCAGCGGCAATTTTTGCAGCAATTTTACTTAAACGAGCAGCATTCACTTTTGCTTCTTCAGCTAATCTTGCAGCTACCTTTTCAGATACTGTAGATTTAACTCTTTCAACATGTGATTGTACTTTGCTTTCTTTTTCGCTGATCCAATTGGCAAATTTCTCATCTGCCTGTTCTTGGGTCATTGCACCTTTTTTAACACCAACTGCCAAATGGCTTTTCATCAATGCACCTTTGTATGAAAGGATTGCACGACAAGTGTCGGTAGGTTGAGCACCGTTTTCTAACCAGTAGGTTGCGCGGTCTACATCCAACTCAATGGTTGCAGGCTGTGTCTGAGGAAGGTATGAACCAATTTTCTCGATAAACTTACCATCTCTCGGAGCACGCGAATCCGCCACCACTACGTGGTAAAAAGGTGATTTAGAACGTCCATGACGTTGTAATCTGATTTTTACTGACATATCTAATTTTTGTTTTAATCCCGGGGTCTCCTTTTCCGGGGTGGCAAATATCTGCTATTTTTTTGAAAAACAAAAGCTTTAAGGCTAATTATTCACATTTTATAGCAAGCCAAACTGGGTAAAATGATGTGTAAAGTGCTTCCGATGAAACAAATACCACTCTTCCTTATTCAAATTTCCGAAAATTGGATGCGTAAAACTAGCCTCATTTTCCTGTTCCCAAAAATTTATATACAACTCAATTTCAGCCATTAGGGCAAGTTTTGCCTCCTCAAAGTTTGCATGTTTCAATGCTTGCAAACCATCTCCTAAAAAAGGTGCAGCAAAATCTCGCTTTAAGGGCGCATCACTTAATAACATGATGCGCTTTACCTTCTCCACCTTTTCAATTGGCGTAACCAATGGTACTTTAAACTCCCCTCTAGAAAATGCCAATGGTAACATCAAATGTTCTAACATGTGTTGAGCTGTCATGATGCCCCATTGGGCAGGCGTTTCTGATTGTAACTTTGACAATAATTCTACTACAGTCGGACCAGGAAATTGAATAAAATTTGCCATTGTTATGGATTTATTTTTACAATTCTATATCGCCCCTTTATTAGTCTAAACCAAACCTGTCCG
>JBILJL010000093.1:0-7922 GCA_044377255.1 Bacteroidia bacterium | reverse complement strand
GAAGGCATGGAATAGTTTTGGTATTGGCAAGAACCACTTTTTGAAAGTGATTGGTTTTCATTTGGGCAATTGCTTTTTCTACTATTTCCATATAATGCGCTTCACCTAAATCAGTGAAATCATTGGCATTAAAATGGCAAGAAAAACTATCATCGGCCTTATAATTTTCAAGTTGGTTAAATGGTATAAAATAGGCCCCACTTCCTTGATTGAAATTGGAAATTAGAAAGGCATTTTCCTTTATTTGAGAAATTGAAGTTGGTTCAGAACTACATTTACCAGTAACCTGAAAAGTTTGGGTTTGGTTTGGTAAACGAAAAATAGCAAATGAATCAGGCAGTTGATTTAACATTATTAGGTATTGGAATTACTGCCATGGTTAATCTGCAAATACAACAAAGTTGCTGTAAATGGTTGCTTATTTTAATTTCCCAAACGTGGGTTGTTTTTCCAATATGAAATGCTCTTGCTGTTCCAAAAACCCAACCTTGGTTTGCACCTTTTATATGATTTGCATTGATGTCTAATCCCAATGCAACATATTTGGTTCGATCCAAACATAAATTAGCGGCCATGCTGCCAACAGTTTCGGCTAAAGCACAATAAGCACCTCCATTTACTATTCCAAGTGGCTGAACAGTTCTATGGTCAACGGGCATTTTTGCAACAAGGAAGTCTTCACCAATTTCGCAAAAATCAATCCCAAGCCACTCGCACATGGTATTTTTGTTTCTTTCATTAATAGCCTCTAATGAAATTTGTTCGGGTTGAAAAAAGAAACTCATTTTTATTTACTGTTTGTATGTATTTTGCAATTTTATTTTATTGTCTTTCGGGTTTAAAGGATTTGTTTATAGAGTGGTTTTTGCCCGATTCAAAAACTAATATAAGCAAGGTTACAAAATAATGAAGATTAGCACAAGGTATTATTGATATTAATTTCATTGTCCAATAATTTTACGTATACATTTTACCTTTTTTAAGAGGGCCAATTGAAATAGAATTTTGAACCTTTTCCTTGGCTAGATTCTATCCAAATTCTACCGCCATAATCTTCAATAATCTTTTTTCCAATAGCCAAACCTGCTCCGGTATTTTCAATATCATTCCTACCTTTTATGGTTTGAAAAATAGTAAAAATCTTTTCATGATTTTCTAAAGCAATTCCTGGTCCATTATCTGCAATACAAAATTCAATTTTTGACCCAACTTTTTTGTAGGTAATATTTAAAACAGGCTTTTTGTTAATATTGTGGTTTATTGCATTTGAAATAAATACATGAAATACCTCTGATAGGTCTTTATCATTAGCAGTAACAATAGGCAATGATTCATCTACTAAAATGGCAATATTATCAGGCATTTCGGCGTTTTCTAAAACTTCATATACAACTTGTTTGGAGCTGATTTTTGATTGATTTTCTCTAGTTTTTCCAGCTTTAGCGTATTTGAGAAATGAATTAATATTTGCCTCCATTCTGTGAACGCTGCCTTTTAACATGGTAAAATGTTTGGCTGAATCTATGGTTAATAAGCCTTCCATGTCTTTCTTAATCCATTCTGTTAAATTGTTGATATCGTGCAATGGACTTTTAATGACGTGCGAGTTAATGTTTGCAAATTGATCCAATTCTTTGTTTTTCTTTTCAAGTCTATTGGTGTAAGTTTCAAGAGATTTGATATTGTCCTGATCTTTATTTTTAGCAAGTTTCAGGTTATCTCTCATTTCAGTGAGTGCTTTCCCCAAGCGGTCTTTGCCGCTGAGCATAGGAATATTTAAATCGTAATCACCTTTTCCAATGGCATTTGCAACTTGTTCTTTTGCTTTAAAACCCTGAACAACTTTCTGTGCCGAGTTAATCATTTCTCCAATTTCATTATTTCTTGTATTTTGAGACTGAAACGAAATGATTCTCCCTTCACCAACTTTAGCCAAAATAGCACTGAGTTCTTTGATAGGTTTGATAACAGTGATTTTGCTAATGTAAAAGGAAAGCAAACCTAAAAATGCAATAGCAATAATCATTGATACCAATAGGTATGAAAGGTTACGATAAATCGTATTTTTTTTTGCTTCTAGCTCATTAAAAATGCCAATAGCTAGGATACTTGTTTCATTAAGTATGAGAGTTTGCTTACCTATTTCGGCTTCTATTATTTCCCTTGTTTGCTGAACTTGCTGCATTTTAACAAGATCCAAATACACATCTATGGTATCTAATAAACTCAGTAATTCCTTTTGGGCATGCATCACAGGTTCTAAAGACTTATCTACTCCAATAATTCGGTTTTTTATATCTTCGAGTTCTGGTTCTTGACAAAGGCCAATCAATGTTAATTTTTGTTGGTCATATTCACTTGAATGAATTTTTTGAAGTTGGAATTGTTTACTTGGATTTGGCTTATTTGAAATATCTAAACTAATTCTTCTAGACTCTTCAATTAGGTTTTGGTAATCATTTACAGCGCTAATTAACGGAGTATAGTAATTTGCGATTTTTTTATCAATTTTTTTGCCATACTGAAGTAATAAAATTGCAGCAGTGGTAAAAGCCAGGATAAGCATTGTAACAGCGAAGAAACTGATAGCGATTCTCTTACCCATCTTCATTCTATTTTCCCTGTTTAATAGTCCTTGATACATCTTTATTATGTACTTATAAACGTAATACCTATTGAATAAAGACCCAAATTAATAAGGCACATGATTTCAGCGTTTTATGTTGGGACGTCTGATTTATTAGTCAGTACAAAGCGCACCCAATAGCTTAAAAACTATTATTTGGGCACTCTTGTTTGATATTCTTTTTTTATAAGACTTAATAGCATAATTTGCGTGTATTATGACAAGTGGATATACGCTCAATAATTTTAGAATGCTGCCTATTAGTAGCAAGGAAGAATTAACCTCAGCACAGTTTTCAGATAGTGATGTGTTGGATAGACCAGAGGATATAAGAGTGAGAGGTACCAATATTGATAAAGCAATAGCCTTAGGAAAAAGCAAAAAGGCACTTACTTGTATTATTTTAAAAGCAGGAAATAAATTGTTTAAAATAGAATCAATTGTAATAGGGTTAGATAAAAACTTCGCTTTTCTAAAGAATGGCATGAAGATTCCATTATTAGCTATCTATAGTGTAGATTTTTTATAAAAAGTTTTAATACAAAAATGGCTGATAGGATTACCTACCAGCCATTTTTTTGCTTATTGTTTTTAATTACTCCACCGTAACTGATTTAGCCAAGTTTCTCGGCTGGTCAACATTACAGCCACGTAGAACTGCAATATGGTAGGATAGTAATTGTAAAGGAATTGTTGCAATTAATGGCAATAAAGCTTCCTCACAATTTGGAATATAAATAACATGATCTGCCATTGATTGAACATGGGTATCGCCTTCAGTTGCAATGGCAATAACTCTTCCTTTCCTTGCTTTTACTTCTTGTATATTGCTAATTACTTTTTCATAGTTACTATGTTGAGTTGCAATAACAATAACTGGCATTTCTTCATCAATTAAGGCAATAGGACCATGTTTCATTTCGGCAGCGGGGTATCCCTCAGCATGAATGTATGAAATTTCTTTTAGCTTAAGTGCGCCTTCAAGTGCAATTGGGAAGCCATAGCCACGGCCAAGATATAGGGCGTTGCGGCTATCTTTAAATTCTTTGGCAATTATTTGAATTTGTGCATCCGTTTTGAGCACTTTTTCTATTTTGGCAGGAATGGTTTCAATTTCTGATAAAAACTCATGAAGACGGGTACTTGTAATGGTACCTCTTTTTTGAGCCATTGAAAGAGCCATTAAAATAATTGCAGTTACTTGTGCAGTAAAGGCCTTAGTGGAAGCTACGCCAATTTCTGGGCCTGCATGAGTGTATGCTCCAGCATCTGTAAATCTAGGAATACTGGCTCCCACAACGTTACAAATACCAAATATAGTTGCTCCTTTTTTCTTGGCCAATTCAAGCGCTGCAAGTGTGTCTGCTGTTTCACCGGATTGAGAAATAGCAATCACAAAATCTGATTCTCTGATAACAGGATTTCTATAACGGAATTCTGAAGCATATTCAACTTCACAAGGTATGCGTGCAATGTCTTCAAAAAGATATTCACCAACAATTCCAGCATGCCAAGAAGTACCACAACCAATGATTATTATTCGGTCGAGATTTTTAATTTTATCTTCAAACATATCAATACCTGCCATAGTAATTCTTGCCTCAGGCAGGTGAATTCTTCCTCTAAAAGAATCCATGATACTTCTAGGTTGTTCAAAAATTTCCTTCAGCATAAAATGCTCATATCCCCCTTTTTCAATGTTTTCAAGGTTGAATTCAATTTCTTGGATATAAGGTGTTTTAATAGCATTATCTATGGTTTTGATGGTAAGTTTATTACCCTCGATGATGGCAATTTCTCCATCTTGTATGTAAACCACATTTCTAGTGTATTCAACAATTGGAGTGGCATCACTGGCAATAAAATGTTCATTTTCACCAACGCCAATTACCATAGGGCTACCTTTTTTTGCACCAATTAAGTAATTGGGGTCTTTTTTAGAAAGGATAACAATGGCATAAGCACCTATTACTTGAGTTAATGCCATGCGAACAGCTTCTTCAAATTCAACGGAGTTATTTTTATAAACTTCTTCAATTAAATGAATAAGAACTTCCGTATCTGTTTCACTTTTAAAATGATGGCCGCGGACTATAAGCATCTCTTTTAAGGCTGCGTAGTTTTCAATAATGCCATTGTGAATAATAGCAAATTCTCCATCGCCCGAAAGATGAGGGTGAGCATTTCTGTCATTTGGCTCGCCATGGGTGGCCCAGCGGGTATGACCCATTCCAGTGAAAGCACTGGTATCTCTATCGCCAATTTCCTTTTCAAGATCTACAACTTTTCCGGTTTTTTTATAAACCTTCATTTGCATGTTTTCATCAAGTAAGGCAACGCCAGCACTATCGTATCCACGATATTCAAGACGCTTTAATCCTTTTAGTATAATAGGGCAAGCTTCCCTATATCCTATATAAGCTACAATTCCACACATAATTAATACAAAATTAGGGAAATAAATCTGAAATTAAACAACAAATGAGTAACTGGCGTCAATTGGCTTTTGGATGGCAGGTTTTAGTTTATCTATATCGGCCAAAAGATTTTCGAAAGCCTTAAAGCTAAGCGCTTGTTTGGCATCTGAAAGTGCCTTGCTGGGATTTGGGTGAATTTCAATCATTAAGCCATTTGCACCAGCCACCATGCTGGCTTTTGCCAATGCAGGCACTAGATTCGCATCGCCAGTGCCATGACTAGGGTCAGCAATAATTGGAAGGTGACTCATAGATTGTATCAAAGGAATTACCGCCACATCCATCACATTTCTGCTAGCAGGATCAAAGCTCCTAATTCCCCTTTCACACAATATTACTTTTTCATTACCCCCGCTCATAATGTAATCTGCAGCGAGTAACCATTCATTTACTTTTGCTTGCATTCCTCTTTTTAGCAAAATTGGTTTTTCAATTTTGCCAAGTTCTCCCAATAAAAAGAAATTGGCCATATTTCTACTTCCAATTTGCACAATGTCTGCGTAGTTTAAAACTTCGTCTAATAAACTTAAGTCCATCAGTTCTGTAACTACGCTAAGATTAAATTGTTTAGCCGCCTCACTTAATAATTTTAGTCCATCTTTTCCCAGCCCCCTAAATGAATAGGGAGAGGTTCTAGGCTTATAGGCACCACCACGAATAAATTTTATGTTATTCTTACTTAAGAACGCTGCTGTTTCAAAAATCTGTTTTTCACTTTCCACGCTGCACGGACCAGCAATAATATTGGCAAAATGGGTTCCCATTTGAATACCGTTTACAGCAAACGAAGTTTCTTTTTTATAGGCTAAAGAAGAAAGTTGAAAATTGCTGCTGATAATTTGAGCCCGTTCAATAAAATCAAACCGCGTTAAAAAATTTGTATCTAAAAGAGCTGGGGCAATGCAAATACCTAGTTTTTGAACCAATTGGGATTCAAAACCTAATTGGCTGAGGTGTAACTGCAACTCTGCAGTTTGCGCATTATTTGTATTTGCTTTAAAGAAAATTATCACAATGTCTTTTAATTAATAACCGTGTAGGTTAATTTTAGTTTCAAAGTACCACTATTTTTTCTTGTATCAAGAACTGTTCTTTGAGCTGTGAGCGGATCGTCGGCCCTAATGATTAGGTTCATACCATAGTTGTAATCTCTACCTTTCTTTTTTTCATCTAATAGGTATTGTAGGTGACGAACAATATTGAATTTATATTGATTATTGCTCAGTTGGCCACCATAATAAGCCGTGCTTTCAAAAAATTGGTCTTTGAGAAATACGTTTTTGCCCAAGGAGTCTGAACCTAATAAAGACATGCTAGCAGGTAAAGTAAAGAAATCATTTACACTTCCAGACATAGGTGTAAAGGTTATTTCGGCGCCATTAATTACCGTTTTTGGATTGGAAAAGAAAGTAGCCAAGTTTGGCAATTCTACTCTTAGTTTGGCCCCTGTTAATGGTTGAACAAAACCAGTATCTCTGTGTTGTTGGTTAAAGCCTGTTTGTAAAATATTAGTGGGCACGTTTGTATGCTCATAATAATTATAAGAAGCTTCAACAGCCCTTGTACCTCCTACAATCGGGAAATCTGCTGCTAATGAATCTTTATAGAATGCAGTTAATGCAGTAACATCTGAGGTGAGTTTTACATATACAATAGATCCTTCTCCTGGTGCAATGTTGGTTTCATCAACTACCACAAAACCTTTGTATTTTTCCTTAAATTTAGCATCAGTTAAAAACGACCCATCAGCTTCTCCGTTAAAAAGGAAAGTATTGAAGGTGTTATTCATTTTAATTCGAATATGTGGCGGAATAACCAATTTTTCAATACCCAAATTAACCGTTACCGAATCTGTAAAGTTAAATTTACCAGTGAATGAGCCCATTTCTATGCCATCAGTTGTGTACTTTCTGGTTGAGTAATAGGAAGAATCTTTGGAAATAGTTTCGGTAAGCAAATAAACTTTCAAAGAATGGATGGCATCTTTGTTTCCGAAATAATCTGGCAAATAGGTGCCATCTTTTTGGATAGCATTTCTGAACCTAAATTGCAAAAATGATGAATCAACTTTGGTTGCACCACCCCAAGTAAATTCATTACCAGGTACCCCATATTGGGTAATAATGGAGGCTTTACTTATACCAAGATATGGATCATTAATGGCACCAAAAGCATACGAGGTCAGCTTGGAGCTAATAATTGAATCCATCTTTACAGAATAGGTGTTCAATAGAATGGTGGTATCGAATAAAGAATTAAAGGTATTGCGCTTACTTACGAATGCAGCCCCAACAGATTCTGTATCTTTTTTACAGGAAGTAATACAAATGAAAACAAAAAGAATTAGAGCAATAACTCTAGTTCTGGCGATTAAGCAAGGTATCATACAGGTCTATATAAGCATCAATATTATCACCGTTTTCAGAATGTTCAATTGTAGGCTTACCCTTTTGTTTCTTCATAAATTTTGTTACCTCAGGATCAATTTCTGCACTGGCTTTAACATATGCATCTGCATGGGTTATGCCCGACATATATAAATCTGAGCAGGTAGCATTTGCCAATGATGAAACTTGTTTGTTGTCAATTGCGTTCAAACTAGCCTTGCGACCAAATTCTTTGCCCATGTTTTCATCAAACTGATTTTCGAAGACGGAGTACACCACTTTGGCTAAACGAAAAACTGGCTCATCCTTGTATATTGTTTTTAAATATAATGGAATTAAACTGGTCATCCAACCTTGGCAATGGATAATGTCTGGCTGCCAGCCTAGTTTTTTTACCGTTTCAATTGCGCCTTTGCAGAAAAAAATGGTTCT
>JBILJL010000092.1:0-8137 GCA_044377255.1 Bacteroidia bacterium | reverse complement strand
TCAAATTTCAATACCTTTACTTCTGATTTACTTGGATCTGGTTCCATGTTTCCATATAAAGAATTATCAGAAGTAATGATATTATGGTGCTTACCTTTATTTATATTCTTCCTTTTATCAAAGCCAAGATAGGCAGGATCAAAAATCAAAATATCCTCTCCAGCAACAACAATTACGTTTAATCCGTCCCCATGTTCATGACCAAAGCCAAGTGATTTGTAACCATTTAATGCTTCATTTTTCTCTGCATTGATGTGTAAATAATGTTGATTAGAGAGGGCATCATTTTTATTGGTTCTTACTATTATATCTCCTGAATACAAATTTACTTTCTCTTTAGTTTCCAAACACTTATTTGGAGGTATTAAAGCAAGTAAATAATCTGGAGCTAGATTTAATCCTGTATTTCCTTTTAGGTTCATTTTTTCATAATCATCCAATTTAAATGCATCATAGGTGAATCCTTTAATAATTGATTTTTTGGTACGGGCAATTCCAAGTGCGCTAAAATTTTCAGATTGCCAGCTATCATCATAACTAGGTGGGAAGGTATTTGGCATTCTTATTTCATTATACCATTGATAAAGGTTATCATAATTTTCATCATACATATAATTCCTTACGCTTTCAGTTCCAGAAAACATAGCAGACTCATCATAACTTCCAGTGTGGTCTTTTCCACCTAGAAACAAATCCCAAGAAATAAAAAATGGTAAGGCAGACTCCATACTATATTCAAAGTAGCTGGCACCATCTCCAAACGGACCAATTTCTCCACGTTTACTTTGTTGTTTATCACTATTCCAAAGGGTACGTGTTATATAAAAGTGCACAGCATTAGCCCATCTTTTCGGTTTTTTTTGCCCCTTAAAAAACATCACAGTCTTTCCGTGTAAAATTATAGCTGCCATTCCAGTAGCAGCCGCTGTCAGGATCGTGAGGTTGTTCAATTTACCATAATTACCAAACCAGTTATTTGCCCTGCCATGCAAACTTCTTGTAAACTCAGATAACTGATCTTCTATTCTATCAATTTGGTCAAGGCTCATTGGATAGCCATAATATTCATGGAGTGTGCGCAAATAATCGAACGTTTGCAATAGCATAATGAGCTCTTTAGCCCTATATTGCTGGTTCTTCCAATGAAATGCATTCCATAAATTTTTAGGGTCACAATCCTCTAAAATTTCAATTGCCTTGTTTTTGTATTCCTCTCTTTTTGCATAAGAAAGCTGATTACCTGCTGTATCAATTCCCAATAACGCCACAAAAGCAGCACATTTAGCAATCTCGGCATTTTCATTAACAATTGACCAATCTTCCTGCTTGCCTAATTTTGGATTGTTTGCGATGGCAACTATTTTATCTGCGTAAAATTGATCATAATTATTTATATCATATTTAATATTGTACTTTACATCTATCATAATTTCATCTCTTTTACTTTTATCATAAAATGTAGTAAGAGGCGGATAAGGTGTTTGTCCTGGTTCACTGTATTCTCCCCATGCTGTTCTGAATGGCATTGAAACTTTGCTAAAAAAATTTCTTAAACCACCTTGGGAGAAAGCCTTATTATTAGCTAATAATGCAATTAATAATAATACAAAAATTGATTTTATTTTCATAACTTAAATGCTAGTTATTTTTAATTAAAGTCCACTGTTCTCCACTTTGGAAGCCAAATTTTACAATTCCTATTTCATTATTATAATACAAGGTATCTTTGGGTACTCTAGGTATATAATTTATATCTTTTATCTTCCTTTCATTAATAACAATTGAATCTAAATCGAATGGCCAACTCATTGAGGACATAGGAATTTTAAACCCTTTGTTTTTAAAATAACAATCAAAGTATCCGGGAAAACTAATTTCTATTATTAATTTATCCTGAATTGAATTCGAAACAAAATTATATTGATAATTATCATTGTGTTCAATTGTAGCAGGACCACATCCTCCTAGGTTACCATTTTCTTGTGTAACTATTTTCTTTTTCCCAGTTCCTAAAAAAGTAATAGTGTCTAAGAAGTTATGTAAAAAAGTGATAGTATCGTAACCTGAATATGGCACTAAATTTAAATATCCTTGGCTAATTGCATTGTAATCATTTCTAGGTTTATAATTTTTGCAATCATTTAAACAGCCATAAAAAATTATGGAGAATAGACTACTTATTAAAATTATTGTTGAATTATTTTTCATTGGATTATTTTTAGTTTATTTTTAGGGTAAACATGTAGGCTTGCCGTTTTGCTTTGCAATATATCACTTGTGGTGTCTTTTATATTGTTAATTATTTCTAACTTATCCTTTTCAAATGAAGGTCTATTAAATAGCACTAAAGGGCTTGATGTATTTTTGCCTTCAACATTATATTCTCCATAACTATTAAATGCATTATTAAAACCCATTTTAATTGCTTTCTTTAATAAATCCCATGGAATAGGACTAATATTTTTTGTTGATTTGATTTTAGCTTTGGTGTGATGAATATTTTGATTAGCATTCTTTGCATCTAAATTTCCTGTTGTGAAAAATATTAACAGAATTGATATTACGAACATGTAATATTTTGAAGGGCAATAAATAAGTTTCATAGGTTTTATGTTATTTTAGTTTAGTTAATTTTGACCCATCTGGGAAATTAATTTGTGTAATTCCTTCCTTTAGGCTGTAATCGATATAAAAAATGTTGCTTTTGAAAAGGTCTTTGTATATCTTATATTCACCTTCGTAAATTTTATCATTATAAATATAATAATCTGCGTTATAAATACTAAATCCAAAAAACAACAATTCTCTTGTGTAAAAAACTGAAGCAATTAAGTCAGATTTATAGTCCTTACTTTTAAAAACCATATTATAGTATTTTTCATTTTTTCTTAAATATCTGCAATCTCCTGATGTTTCGGCCCATCTTACGCTATATCCACTATCTATTTGCCCTGTGCCTATAAAAGTAAATTGATCGCCTTTTTCAGATTCAAAAATGAGCGTATCATGTTCGTTGTATTTTATGTTACGAAGTGCATCCCTGTAAAACATAAAATATTCGTCCCTTATTGGAGGACATTCTTCATCTTTTTTGCAGGTATTGAAAAGAAATATGATGAAGAGTAAGTAAAAAACTATATTTATCTTTTTTGGCAAAAAAGTGAGGTATTTAGGTAAGGTTAGTTTCATTTAGGCAGTTATTTTTAAATTGTATTATGATAAAGTAAATCCAACCAAAACATAAAAATAAATTAGAAGATTTATTTTTAATTACTTGAATTCATGCTTAATCAAATTTAAAAAAGAATTTGATAATTGCAAATTAAATTATTTTTCAGGCTTTTTAAATGTGCTTAATTTTAATTTCATAGGTTATTTAGTTATTCTTTGGTTATTGTATGTCCGTTTAAAAAATTAATTTGAATAATGCCCTCTTCTAAACTGTAATATAAAAAAGACTTATCGAGGGGGTCGTAATTTCTATAAATCTTCAAAACATCATTAAATGTTTTTCCATTAATGATTAACCCTTGTATGTACCAAGAGTGACCTAATGGAGGTAATGACCCACTACAATAAAAATCATAATCATGAATTACAATATGAAAATCTGTTCCTCCTAAACGACTATTTGCAGAAATTTTCACATAATATTCAATGTCAGAAGTATAATTGCTTGTTTTAAAATTATAACCTTCAAATTGTTTAACATGGGTCAATTTGGTATTGCACCTATCTTCTAAAAACTCATAGGCGTTATAATATCCGCTGATTAATCCACCACCTACAAAAGAAAAAATCTCACCAGTTTCAGATTTAAAAGTTAAGGTGTCGTTTCCAGAATAGCTTGTTAAGGCTTTTTTATAAACCGCAGGGTTTGCAATTTCTATGGTATCAATTATTGGGGTTTCATCACATGGTTTTCTCTCACATCCAACTGATAAGAGTAAGTTAAAAAACAAGTAACCAAAAGCAAGATGTTTTATAATGTTGGTGTAGGTTTTCATTCTGTTTCACAAATATTAAATCCAGCTTACATTTAAAATATATTTTATAATAAATTATTAAATTCAAACTGAATTGTGTTTATCGAAGTTATTATTAAAAATCGGGAATATAAATCAAATCGTATAAAAAATGCTTAAAGCTTATTTTAGTATACTTATAAAGCTTTTTGAATATTTGGCAATTCGTAAATTACTAAATCAAAAATTTTGAAAATGGTCTTTGGGCAATTTATCCTTTATGCAAATTTTTAAACTTTTGTTTCTATTATTTGAATGTAAGCATTTTGCAGAAAACGCCTAAAGGCCTGCTAGATGATTTTGTAAAACCTTAAACCCGGGCATAAATGCGCCGGGCTATTTGGTAAAAAATTGCCAACGGCTAAAAGCTAATGGCTAACAGCCAACTTTTTCCCCTACCTTCGCAGGTTCAAACACTTACAAAAACACACCATGGATTATAGCCCAATATTGTTGAATTTTAATATCAGCGAACTCAATGAAATGCAGCAGGCAGCCATGGAGGCCATTTCTGGGGACAAGGATGTGGTGTTGATTTCTCCTACAGGCTCGGGCAAAACCTTGGCTTTTTTATTGCCTATTTTGCCTTTGTTGCATGCAGATAAAGAAGGGGTACAGGTTATAATTTTGGTGCCATCAAGAGAATTGGCCTTGCAAATTGAAAAAGTATTCAAGCAAATGGGTACGGCGTTTAAGGTAAATTGCTGCTATGGCGGACATTCAGTGCGCATAGAGGAAAATAATTTACAACAGCCCCCTGCAGTTTTGGTGGGTACACCCGGTAGAATTGCCCATCATTTGCGTACCAAAAGTCTCGTTTTGAACCAAACGCATACACTCATTTTAGATGAATTTGATAAGTCGCTCGAAATGGGCTTTAAGGATGAAATGGAGTTTATTATACACCAAGGTAAAAACCTTAAAAAACGTATTTTAACATCGGCTACTGATTTAAAAGACATACCCAATTTTGTTGGTTTAAAGAATGCCACCACACTCAGTTTTACCAATGAACACAAGGATTTAAAATCGGCTTTGGTGGTTAAATCTGTTAAGGTTGTTGGCGATGATAAAGTGGAAGCTTTGATGTTGTTGTTGGGTAAAATTGGATCAAAACCTACCATAGTTTTTTGTAACCACCGTGAGGCAGTAAATAGGATTTCGGATCAATTAAATGTGCATAAAATTGAACATGGTTTTTACCATGGTGGTTTAGAGCAAATAGACCGCGAAAAAACCTTGATAAAATTACGCAATGGCAGCATCCATTTTTTGATTACAACCGATTTGGCTGCACGTGGTTTAGATATCCCAGAAATTGAGGTGGTTATTCATTACCAGTTACCCGCTACAGAAGATGTGATGATTCATAGAAATGGTCGTACCGCTAGGATGAACGCCACAGGAACGGCATACTTTCTTTTGGGACCAGAAGATTATTTGCCTAAGTTTTTGGATGTAAAACCTATTGAAGAAACTTTGCCAAACAGTTTTGTTTTGCCTGAACCTATGGCTTGGAAAACCTTGTATATTTCTGCAGGTAAAAAAGACAAGGTGAACAAGATGGATATTGTAGGCATGTTGCTACAAAAAGGCAACCTCAAAAAGGACGAATTGGGAAAAATTGAGGTATTAGATAAATCAGCTTATGCGGCTATTAAATCTAATAAAATTCTTAAAACCTTGCAATTGGTTCAAACCGAAAAAATTAAAGGTAGGAAAGTAAAAATGGAAATTGCTTCTTAATTACAATACCTCTATTAAGCTCTCTATTTTCATGCCTCTTGAGCCTTTTAAGAACACAAATTTATCTTGAACAGGGGAGGCCTTTAAGTAATTAGACACTTCAACTGTTTCTTCAAATTTTTGGTAATGGCTTTGTGTTTTATAAAATGCTTTTCCAACTAGAATTGCCTCTTTTACGCCTAAATTTTCGCAGAAAGTAACCAATTTTTGGTGCTCTTCTGCTTCGTATTTTCCCAGTTCAAACATATCGCCTAGAATGAGTAATTTATTGTTTCCTGGCATGGCCATAAAATTGCGAATGCTTGCTTCCATGCTGCTGGGATTGGCGTTATAGGCATCTAAGAATATTTTATTGTGTTCTTTTTCTATCAATTGCGAGCGCAAATTTTTGGGCTCATAGCTTTCAATTCCAAGTTTAATTGCGCTTGGGTTCAAACCAAAATGTAGGCCAATGCTCACTGCTGCTAATATATTATCAAAATTATAATCGCCACTTAAATTACTGGTAATAACAGTACTTTCTATGCCAAAGTTTATTTGTGGTTGAAAGGAGTTTGCTTTAATGTAGGTATGATGTGAATCAATTTTTTCTTGCTCACTATTTTGATAAATAATGCGGTTTTTAATTACACTACTTTTTTCCATCAATACCTCATCTGCGCCGTTTACAAAGGCTATTCCTTTGTGTTCATGTAAATAATTAAATAGCTCGGCATTCGAATTAATAACACCTTCCAAGCTTCCAAATCCTTCGAGGTGGTCTTTGCCGTTATTGGTTACCAAGCCATGACTAGGACAAGCAATTTCGCACAATAAAGCGTTTTCATTTTCATGATTAGCACCCATTTCAATGACTGCAATTTGATGTGTTTTATTCAACATCAATAAGGTTAACGGCAGGCCAATGTGGTTATTGAAATTGCCAGGTGTACTCAATACTTGGAATTGGGTTTGTAATACCGCACTAATTAATTCTTTGGTAGTGGTTTTTCCGTTTGAACCAACGATGGCTATTACAGGTAGATTGAGTTGTTGCCTGTGGTGTTTTGCTAAATCTTGTAGGGTACTTAAAACATCATTTACTAACATGCACTTTTTATTAATGGCGTATGCTGGCTCATCAATGATACAGTATGCTGCACCCTCGTTTAAGGCTTGTTCCGCAAATTTGTTGCCATTAAAATTATCTCCTTTTAAAGCAAAAAATAAACAACCCTTGCTCAGTTTTCTGGTATCTGTGCAAACAATTGAGTGTTGAAGGTATATCTCGTATATTTCTGTTAGCTTCATTTTAAGGATTAATAAAGAATTAAATTAAATTTGAATTAGTAACTTGCATCAAAATTAAGCTAGCCATGAGAAAATACAATATACTTTTGTTAACAGTTGTTTTGCCACTTTTTATTTTTGCACAACCTGTTCAATTTAATTTAAGCAATAAAGCCAACCTAAGTTTCAATGGCACCGATACCTTGAAGTTTCCCTTTACTGGAGGATTAAATGCCCCTCAATTTTCAAAAATTGATTTAAATGGAGATGGGATCAAAGACTTATTTGTATTTGATAGAGTAGGTAGTAAAGTAATGACCTATTTGTTTAGCAATGGAAATTATGTTTATGCTCCAGCCTACGAGAGTCAATTTCCGCAGTTATATAAATGGGCAGTTTTATACGATTATAATTGCGATGGAAAAGAAGATATCATTACTGAGGTTGATTACAATGTGCAACCCGAAAAAGATAAGTTCATTTCTTCTAATGGAATAAGAGTGATTAGAAATGTAAGCACTGTTGCCGGTAAACTGCAATGGAAACAAGATTTAAATCAGTTAATGGATATTGGCTTAGATGTTTTGCCTCCTAGTAATATTTCGGTTTCCAATGCAGATATTTCTGCTTTTAGTGATATTGATGGCGATGGCGATATGGACATGTTAATTATGCCCACCGGTAAAAATGTAATTACCTATTACCAAAATCGAAGTAAAGAAATGGGCTATAATTGCGATTCCTTGAAATTTATATTTAGAGATGAATGTTGGGGTTATATGTCCTACCTTGTTAATAGCAACGGATTTTTATTAAATGATAACAGTGCTTGTTACCGGAATTATAAAACTGCCAAACACAATGGCACAACCTTGTCGTTGTTTGATGCGGATAATGATGGCGACAAAGATTTGATTTATGGAGATGTTGGGTTCCCATCATTGATTTACTTGGAGAACGGAAGAAGTATTAGCCCTTTAGGCAGAGATTCTATGTTATCACAAGATACTTTATTTCCCAAAATTTCGGTTCAGGCCAAAATGGAAATATTCCCTGCCTCTTTTATTTTGGATATAGATAATGATGGCAAGAAAGAC